>JBAYRG010000085.1:0-10491 GCA_041676805.1 Proteiniphilum sp. | reverse complement strand
TCCTTAATTTCATATTTCCCCTCCGAAGTGGTGTAGCCACATAAAGTAGAAACCACAACCCTCGAGATATACACAAAACGGTCCTGTGCCTTGGCGCTCTTTTCGGTGGTGCCGTCATTCAGTTTCACCTCAATGGTCCCTTCCTCCGAACGGGCCGGAACCATGCAGTAAATACACTCCCCGTCGGTGCCAATTATCGGAGCCTTGTAGCCACCAATGTAGACGGACATCTTGGCGGTGTCCGTGCCGAAATTATCCCCATAAATGAATAATTTGGAACGGGCGGAGCCACTCTTGGGGGAGAAATCGGTAATCACCACCTCTTTCGAAGGATCAAATTCCCCTCCTCCCACATCATTGTCGTTCTTACACGCGATTAACCCAACAAGGAGTAGCAACAAAGAAGATTTCCACAAAAGAAGGATTGATCTTTTGTCTTTAAAAAATTCATGATTCATCTCTGATTTTGTTTTAGATTGATTAATAAATGATTAGATAGTATAAAAGCAAGCATTACGTCGCAAAAAGTCCGCAGTAAAGTCACGCCAACGCCATACCAAGGCCGTACCAAGGCTTATGCAACTCTATAGCATCCTCATATCATCTCCATACTATCCCCATATCATCTCCATAAATTAATGGAGATACTAAGACTCTGGTAAGACTCAGGTACGACTTAAGTACACGCCGGAAACGGCCCTTTCCCGACCGATTTTCTGACTATTTCTATACCCAAATCAATCCCTTCCTGACTTCACCCGAAGCGGGCTTACATGAGAATTCTATTCAGGAGCATTTGCGGACAATCATTAAAAATTTAAACGGATATTTCCGGCAAAAGCCGGCTGAGAGAGAAATGAGTTTACAGGTATGACCGAAACTCCGGTACGGTTAACAAACAATCGTGCGGAAGGAAAGGAATAAGACGGTAATTGCCAAGCTTCTGGAATCTTATTCGTTATATACTCTGATGTATACGTGGGGGTATAAAAAAGAGGCGCGGACGATTGTTGTTATTCCTTATAACAGGCTCCGCAAGGGCCTTCCCAAGAGAATAAAACAATGTCCACGCCCTTATTGCTAAGGGCGCTTCCATTCTTTGATCTCTTGGTTTGAATTTTGCGGATTCGTTATAAAGACCAAAAAAGCGCTATATTACTTTATACCGTTTGTTTTCCGGCACAAAGATAATAATTCATTTTAAATTCTGTTATGGGTCCATAGTTCAATTTCTTAATAACACTGGTTTTATTTAATATTCACGTAATACGAAAGTCTTTTTTCTATTAGGTTTAACTACACGATCAATTAATCAGGATATTACAAATCACACCAAAAATGAATGATGAATAATTAATCTTAAAAATGATACATCGACAAAGAAAAAAAGATTTTTTGGGAATCGTGGAACAAAATGGGAGTATAATTATGCAATTTCCCGATATAATTATACATATGTCGTAAAAAGTCACTATTTTTGCTCTGTAACACAGAAAACAATTTCAAGAATGGAAACAACAGAGCGGACTTTCAAAAACACACATCACGGGCACGCCATAAAACGTATCCGTCATACCTTAGGAATCAAACAGGAGGTTTTGGCTGATATGATGGGAACCACCCAAGCACGGATTTCCAATAGCGAACAGAAAAAAGTATTGGAAGATGAGATGATTGATAAATTTGCTAAAGCATTGAACGTGGCTCCGGAGTTCATCAAGGAGCTGGAAGAAGACCCGGTAACGGTGATTATTGAGAATAATACCTTTGAGAAAGGGAGTGGTGCAGCATACAATGTAATCAACAACAACCCAGATCCCGTTGATCGATTTATCGAACTATCCAACGAAAAAACAGCTCTTTATGAACGTATAGTCGAATTGGAAAAAGAAAAAAGCGCCCTTCTGGAACAGTTGTTGAAGGAGCGGAAGTAAGGTAGAGTATCTTTCTTGTCAATCATTAGAAAAGCATATAAGAGGTTTTTAATCATTTTAAAACACTTCGTTAGGACGACGGATATCCATATACGAATGTCGCACATATCGACAGAAGAATTGAGAAGGTACAAAGTTGTCTGGTGAATACAAAAACGATATGGCTGATCTCCCGGAAATATCAAGGTAGAGTATCTCCAAATAGAACAGTCAAATAAAAAGTTTTTTTAATACTGACTATCCATACCTAAATGAGATAACTTACGTGATTTAGGATTCACAAAAGTTCGTTTATTGTTAAAAAGACAGTATTACTTCTACTTTGACAGATTATATTACTATTAAATAATTTCATTTTTTGTTGAAAAATAATGCTTGAAATATTTTCATATATCATTTATATTTAATAATTTAGATACGTCAATAAAGCAATTGACATACGAACTTATTAATAACAATATGACTTTTAAAAACTCGATTTTTGGTTAGTATGAGAAACATACTTTCCGCCTGGTCGAGTTTTTAAGGGAAGCTCTAGCAAACAACGGATATGGAGAAACACTGTCTCACATGGCGAGCCGGTTAGGCTCGCACCTGTCTGTGTATCAACATATTTTTAAAAACAGGACAAGGACATTCCATGACAAGGCCGAGACATACGTCCATGGCTTGCTAATGGAAGAGATCCGTAACCTGGAAAAAATCAGCGAGACGATGGACAGCAACTACTTCCAGATGCAGCATTTCATCACCGAATCCAACTGGAGCGTCTGGTAATTGATGGACCAGGTGGCACGGGAGGTAAGCCAGACTCTCCCCAAAAGGAAGCTCATCGCCCTGATCATGGACGAGAGCGGCCAGGTAAAAAGGGGCGACAAGAGTGTTGGCGTTGGCAGGCAATACTGTGGCAATGTCGGGAAAGTGGCCAATTGCCAGGTGGCCGTGTTCGCCTCCCTGGGCAACGGGGACTACAGTTCCCTGATAGACTTCCGGCTATATCTCTCCCGGGAGTGGTGTGACGCTCCCGGCCGCTTCAAAGAGGCAGGAATCCCTGACAGTGAAAGGAGTTTCAAGACCAAGGCGGAACTGGCCTGGGAGATCATCGAACACCAGTCGGGTCAGGTCGATTTCGATTTTGTCAGTGCCGTCGGCTTTTACGGCAATGACGCCGGGCTGGCCCGCAAGATAGATGAATCCGGGAAGTTGTACATGCTTGACATACATAGCGACCAGAGGGTCTACCTCGAGCCGGTCGGGCTGCATGTCCCGGAGCGCAAGGGCAGCCGCGGGAGGGTTCCCGAAAACCTGAAGGCTACTGCCCCCGAAACCACTGTCCGGGAGTACGCGCAAACCTTGGAGGCCGGGGACTGGCAGGAGATTGCCGTGCGAAACACCGCCAAGGGGGTGCTCTCCGGGTTTTACCATTTTGCAAGCGTATGGATATGGAACAGGGCCATCGACCGGATCGGGCCCCGACTGCTGGTCATCCGCAAGACACTTACCCCAAGAGGGGAAGAGGAGATAAAATACTCCTTCACCAATGCAAACCTGGAGTAATACACGCCACAGGGACTGGCCTACATGCAGGCTGAACGTTTTTTCGTGGAGCACAGCATAAAGGAGTCGAAACAGATATTGGGGCTGGACCAGTTCCAGACCCGTAAATGGAACGCCTGGATGCACCAGGCGGCCCTGAACTTCCTGGTCTCATCCTTCATCCTGAAAGAGAAAATCCTGAACAGGGAGGATATCCCGCTGTTGAGTGCCAAAGATGTCAAAGAACTCGTTATTTTTCAATTATATAAATAAATGACTGACGAACAAATGTATCAACGCATTATTAACAGGCACATTCGACGGAAACAGGACATAAATAATGCCTTTCTAAGGCAAAATTCGAATCTGTCAAAGTAGGATAAAGATTATTTAGAAATGAGAAGTACATTAAAAAGTTCAATTAAGTCAATCGTATTTTCATTTGTGTTTATACCGTTGCTAATGTCCTGTGTCTCATTATCTAGAGCTACGGTAGACTTGTCGATATTGCTAGATAAGCAAATTTTAGCTCTTGAACAAAGTCATATTAAAATGATTGACAAATACTTTGAAGAGAAACGATATCATGCCTTGGGTTTTCTGGATAATGAGTGGTATCCAGAATACTTGAAGAAATTTTTTAATAATGAAGATGCAGAGGAGATTTGGAACGAAATAATCAATAATCCAGAAAAAAAAGAGCGAATATATGATCTACAAATGGTTGTTTCAATTATTCAGTCCGAATATATGGCGATGAGAGACTCTCTTTTATTACCATTGGAAACAACTCGTCGAGAACTGTTGACTACAGTGCAGGAAGAATATAATACTGCAAGGACGATGAATAATGCTGTGCTTAATAATGTTGTAAGTGTAAATGAAATTCAAGAGGTGCGTAAAGAATATCTATCAAAAGTCGGCAATGTAAATTCGATTGAGAATACGATTAATTTCTATCTTGAAAAAGCAGATAAAATTCTTTATGATATCCAAAAAGGAATAGATAAATATAATGAAATGGAATCTAAGATAGAATCCATCATCGAAAACTTAAACTAGAGACCGTATGAACAAGTTCGATAAACTTAAAGTGATCTCCAATAATGCCGCTAAACAAGCTTCGGAGGATTGTGCTGCAAAAATTAAAAAACTGACCAATAGTCAACTCAATATAGTTCTCGCAGAACTCAAAACAAGCGGAGTGAATAAGAGCGAAGTAGATGATCTGTTGAGGAAGGTGCAAGCATCTACTGATAAGAACAAAGTCGTAAAAGACTTTGTGAGTAACAGTGAGAATATCTGTCTGGCAGTAATTGGTATAATGAAGAGGATTATTAAATAAACCACGAAGAAAAATGACACTATCAGGAAATCAACAATAGAGTATCCCGCTTGTTATGGGCGTATAGTAATATCGAAAAATAGTATTTACTTTTGCAGGTTGATCCAATTATGTGGCAACAATTCAGTGCTATAATGAAAAAATGGTCTGTTGATTTATTTTCTTATTTTTTATATTCAGAATATCCTCGTGGACCACGAAAAGAAAAGCAAAAATCAGAAAAGAATGATCTACTTGAAGAATATCAAATATCTGATTTTCCAACTAATTTTGACTTGTCCTTAATTGACTTGGAGATTGTTTCCTTAGAAAGGAAATCTTCAAAAACAAAATCCAGATCAAAAAAAACTGATTATGAAAAGGAAGCCAAAAAATTAAAGAAGTTTGGAGATAGAGGGGAAAAAATAGCTATGGATTTAGAGATAAAAAGACTAAAAGATGCTGACAGATGCGACCTGGCCGCAAAAGTAAAAAGGGTATCTTTAGAGTCCGATTCTCTAGGCTACGATATATTATCATTTGATATCGATGGTACAGAAAGATTTATAGAGGTTAAAGCAACAAGTATGAAAGTCGGACATGCAAACTTCTATCTATCTGTAAATGAATTAAATATGGCCAAAGAGCTCAATAATTATTATGTATATATGATTTATGATATTTTATCAACAAATCCAAAAGTATGGATAATTGGTAACCCATTTAATCCTCAAAATAATGACGTACAAATAGTGCCTATAAATTTTAAAGTAACTATTGGCACCAAATGAAAGTAGTGCTTTTGACAATATCAAACCCCATTTGATAACCATAGTTACTATACGAATAAACCTTAAACAAAAAAGTCATAACTGAGTATTTTCTTAAATTTGCAGTACTATCAAATGGTCGGCATGCTTTGATATATGCGACCATTGATTAACTTACCATTTGCTTTCTTGTTTCGTTTAATACCATCGCTTCCCCAGGTACCCCATTGTTTAAAGAAAAATGCAACACCTCTATTTTCAGCCTGGCCTTGAATGGATAAAACCCATTCAGGCTCCATTGGACGAGCTTTTACTCCACTTTCACCGCCAACGATGACCCAATCAATTCCTGTTAAGTTCAAGTCACCTAAATGCTCTAAAAGAGGCTCGCAAGACAAGAATTTAATAGAAGCATCAAGATGCCTTAATTGATCAATCCGATTCTTGGTAAATTTTTCCTCAACTGTTACACCTAACCACACATTATCAGGGATTGTTCTATTTGTGAAAAAATGGTTCATACGTTCAGCCCTTTTTGTCAATAACTGATATTTATGCTGAGGTGTATTCTCTATTGTTCTCAACACTTTTTCTATAAATGATTCAGGAACTCTTTCATGAAATAGGTCACTCATGGAGCAAACAAAAATAGTGTGTGGTTTACTCCAATGAAGAGGTTCTTCCAAAACATTCTCATGTAATCTTAAACTGAATCCATCTTTATATTTTGGCACTCCCATGGCTTGTAATCGACGAGCCATTGTCTTCGCATAGCAATTCATACAACCAGATGACACTTGAGTACATCCTGTTATTGGATTCCATGTTTTATCTGTCCATTCTATTTTTGTTGATTTCATTTTGACACTCTAATTTTATAAATGTATTGATCTTTAATTGAATGTATTGATGTTTTTCTTCTGTTGAAAGATCCATCTATACTTATTTTTCCTGCCGATAATAATTCCTCGACTGCGTCACAATAAACATCACCGAGACATCCTCGTTGCAGTGCATATTTTAGTCCAGTCTTATTATCCTTAATAATTCCTTTTAAAATTTGTTGTTGAATATCCTCCTTTACCATACGTTTCTTCTGAGGCAGTTCACTTTGTGCAAATAGTGTACCTTCCTCCCAATCGTCATTAATCAATTCGTCCGATTCCCCTGCATATTTGTCTTTTTTCCAGCAAACAGTTAAAAATTTTTCCATTCCATATGTATGACCCGATCCAAAGATTAAACCATATCTGTTAGGACCTTTTAAAATACTGAAATGGTGAATATAGTATTCCTTATTTGGTGGGACAAGACTTCGGTAATAATTTGCAATTTGTTGATGAGATAATCTCGGGTTAGTCTCATCGAAATCTATTTTAGAACTATCTATATATTTTTTTACAGATTCATGACTCCTAAAACGGCGAATTGCAGATGATGATATGAAAAAGATAAAATCCATGGAGGGGAATTCTATCAACCTTTCAAACACATTATCTCCTATTTGTTTAAAGCCATATTGATCCAAAACAAGGAACTTCCCAAACTTTTTATTCGATGCAATTTGAATGAACTTTTCACTATTAATTATATCTTCGAATTTCTTGGAAGTGATTTCTATCTTGTCTCCAAAATAGCAACCTCTTAGACCACAATTCTGTTCACAATTTCTAATAAAAGAAGAAACATTTATATTAAGTTTGTCGGCTTTAAATTGATCTACCTCGTTAAAACAAAGTCGAATATCCCTCCCTACCATTTCTGCCTGAGAACAGAATGATGTATTGGTACCCCTAACTTCATCTAATAAAATAAGGGGTGATCCGGGATTTCCATCCATATCTGTTCCGCTACCCGCAAACATATCCATTATGTAGATTCTTTCAATAGATGTTCTATTTAGAAAAACAGGAAACCATTCTCGAAAGCATTCTCTAAATATATCAAGCTTTAGCAATGTTTTCTCATCAAATGTTTTTTTGTTAATATCAGCCGCCATATTAAGATCAATTATTATAACTCAAAATTAATAAATTACTTTTTGAAACACGAAAAAATAATAATAAAAATAACGAAATAGATTTTTCCTATACAAATATTCGTCAAGTAAGTTGAAAATAATTATTCTTTTCATACTTATTGTCAAAAAGTTAAATTGAATCCATAATAAGTGAAAATAATTTAGTATTTTTGGGTGTGGAGATTTATACTACCACTATTCAGAGGAGGAACGATTATGCAATTAAAGTGGGGATTTAATTTCTCATAGATAAACCACACCGTATATACGATACTCAGTAAAATTGAGAAGGGTGCAAAATAAATATATAATCTGCTAAAGTATAAAATATATGAGTTATACGTAAGCATTCGGTCTAGCCCGTCTTTTATCTCATGACAGGTGTCCCTATCTTCGCGGGCAAAAAAACTATGTGGAATCTCAAACAGTTTAAAGATATTTATGCCCGCTACCAGTCCAGCGGATTACATGTAGATGAGTTTTGCCGGAACGAGTGCATCGTCAGATCCAGGTTCTATTACTGGCAAAGAAAATTGCGGAAGTCGGTCATCGCTCCGGTACAATCCCCCGGTTTTGTTCCGGTAGTGTTTTCCGGCAGCGGATTACAGCCACAAGTTGGCAAGCAGCCTCCATCCACCACGGCACTCCCCGCCGATGGGGAAGTCTACGAGATTGTCTATCCCGGAGGGGTAGTCCTGCGGGTTTCCTGCGGTACGGACCTGAAGCAGCTCCGGTCGTTAATCCATCTGACGCACCAAAGCCATGTTTAACCTGAACGATTCAATGCGCTACTGGTTGTATCCTTATCCCTGTGACATGCGTTAATCCAAACGTTTGGATTAACGCATGTCAGTTTTTCCCGGACAGAGAAAATAGCGCATTGTATCATTTAGGCAGAACATGTACAGAACAGATTTGAGCAAGTAAATTAATAGCGGCTTCAGTTTGAGAGGAGCCTATGAAACTGACCTGGATACCACCGGGGAGCTTTATTCTAATCTCTCCTTTACCATTAGCTGACGGGGCAGCTTTTAGTGCAGGCTTACTTTCTGAGAGGTTTAGGCTGATCGGGGCTAGTTTCTCCACAGCGGTTTCACGGACGTGGTTATTGTATGGACGGGTTAATCCAAATTTACTTTTCCAGTAATGAAAACTTGATACGGTGTATGATTCATTGGTACAAAAATCTTTGATACTTAGTCCACTGCTCTGCTGGCGTTCTAATATCACCATGAATTTTTCTTTGCTTATCGGCGTCATATCTCTTGTTTTGTTTTCCGGCAAAGATCAAAACAAAAAATGAACACTAAAACGGGGACTTTATCGGGTGCTTACCGATGAGATACTCAACTTCTTTATCAACAGGAGTACAAATGCCTCGGCGGAATCTTTCAATGCAAAGATCAAAGCTTTCAGGGCATCATTGAGAGGAGTCGTGGATATTAAATTCTTTCTTTTTAGATTGACGAATATTTATGTAATATATTAAATATGTTGTCCTGTCGATTGAAAGCCGAACATCATCAGATCATTCAATTTTCCAATCAATGTTTGATCTTACACTAACTTTAACTGGGGTTCCTTCTGCTGACAATGTTATTTCTACAGGAGAAACAACTATATAATTGAATTGGTAAAACTCGTATCCATTAACTCTTCTTTCTAATTTACCCATTTTAGAGAGTTCATAATTTTGCTCCAACTCTGCTTTCGGTTCCAAACCGAACTTTCTCATATTTATTCCAAAATCTTCTTTTAATTCTTCATATTCATAACATTTAGGATCTGTCAATTTGAAGCATTCTGAAAGGATATTGCAGTACCCTTTCGATGAAGAAACATCTAATGCCGGTATTGCTATATTGTCAAATACTCGCGTCGGAAATAAAAAATCCTCATTTGTGTGTGTTGATGTAAATATAACACCAAGAACAAAACTTGTAACATCTCTTTTTTTGTGTTTGCCTCTATTTTTATTGATAATTACTTCAATAAGCAATTGTGGGATTATGTATTCAGGCTTGAAATCAGCACTTTTATCATCGTCTTTAATGACGAAAGAACATGCCAAGATTAGAGGTAAACGCAAGAGAAGTTTATCTAATTTTTCAGAATAAAACTCTTCTTTTTTAGGTGTTCTAAGGTCAAATAGTTTAAAATCTCTTGTTGCTTGAAAAGCTGATATCATCAAATCATCAAATTTCGGTTGTCCCAATTCTTCCCAACAAGCGAAAATCGTTGATCCAAGATATAAACAAGGATAACCAGGTGTGCTATACCTTTGAGTTTTAATAATGCCTCTTTTGTCTAGAGGTATATGAAACATATCTTTATAAGATTTATGGCGGTTATTCTCAAACAATCTACCTCTATAAAAACAGTCACCTTGGTTTACTGAATAAAGTTCTATTATATCTATAACACCTTTTATTGTTTTTCCATACCCTATCATTTGATTTTTAAGCACATTAAAGGCACTCCCATGTGCCCCCTCATAATAATGCTTAACTGCATCTTTGATTCCTCCAATTAATTTATCTATGCGCTCGAAAGTATCGGACCAATTTTCTATACTCAAAACAATATCAGCATCCAAAGATTTTATCATTTGAAGATATTTTGTGAGAACACTACTTAAGTCTATCCTAAAATCTTTTGTATTTCTTTTAACCGGTAGAAGTTTTTGTATCTCAGAATGAAAATCGTTTATATTCATAATGGTATGTGTTGATATGAAGAGTAAATATTGTAGATATTCCGGCGATATGCATCCACTCATTAAATTAGTTATGTAGGTCAGCGGCGTTGCCGCCGCTTTCCCCATTAAGAACTGTACGTGCGACTTTCACCGCATACAGCTCCGATAATTCAAAAATTAGTTCTCATAAAACTAAATCGGCTCATCCG
>JBAYRG010000084.1:0-10536 GCA_041676805.1 Proteiniphilum sp. | reverse complement strand
TGCGCCTTTCCGGATTGCAGGGACTCCATCGTGAATTGCAATGGGACGGGGAGAAGATGCAATTTACCAACATATCCCCATCCGACAAGATCAAGATCGTCACCCTCGACGAATATGCGGTGATTGACGGCGACCCGAAGTTCGACCGGAGATTCGCAGAATTCAATGCCTTGGAGATGGCCAACGAATGGATCAGGCATACTTACGAAAACGGTTTCACCTTACCCGATATGCCGAAATAAATTCCACCCCTTTCTCCCGTTAAACGGGAGAAAGGGAGTGATTTACAGAAGAATTAAAAAAATAACAGGAATAACCAGATTATATGAAGACAATAAAAATGGTGCTGATCGCATTATCCTGCCTCCTGGCAAGCACCGGTTGCACGCAAGACAACACAAAAACAAAAGCGGAGAGACAGGGATGGCATTTATCGATGCAATCCTACACCTTCCATCTTTTCACGGTGATAGAGTCGCTGGAGAAGACCCGGGAGTTGGGTATTCCGTTCATCGAGATCTATCCCGGGCAAAAGATGGGGGAAGGGTTTGGAGAAGCGGTATTCGGCTACGGGCTCGATGGAGAACAGCGTGAGAAACTGAAACAGGAGGCCGCCGCCAGGGACGTGACCATCATCTCTTCGGGAGTATGGACTGCCCAGAAAGAGGAATGGAATCAAATCTTTGCTTTTGCGAAAGAGATGGGACTCGAATTTATCAGTGCGGAGCCGGCACGGGAGGATTGGAATGTAGTGGAAGCGATGGCAAAGAAATATGGGATCAAGGTGGCCGTTCACAATCATCCGAGTGAGTACTCCTACTGGAAGCCGGAGGTATTGCTTGAGAGCATATCCGGACGGGACGCCCTATTGGGAGCCTGCGTCGATGTGGGCCATTACAAGAGGATGGGGTTGGATCCTATTGCTTCGATGCGGCAACTCGACGGGAAGATCATCGCATTGCATTTCAAGGATATCGCGCCACAAGGGGAAGAGCAGAGCCTCGAAGATGTGATATGGGGAAAGGGTATCCTCAATGTGAAAGGGATGATGGAAGAGTTGAAACGGCAAAACTTCAAAGGATACTTCACGATAGAATATGAAGCCGATTGGGAAAACAACTTGCCCCAAATCAGGCAATCCGTCGATTATTTCAATCAGGTGGCGGAAGAGATACTATAACAATGATACGTAGAAATTTCTTGAAGACAATCTCGGCGGGAGGCGCCTTATTGATCACGCCTCCCGGCTTGCACAGCATGTCGGAGAGCAACATCATGGAACGGATTTCCCTCTTGCAGCACAAAGAGATATTAACGGCAGATATCGTGATCATCGGAGGTGGTCTGGGAGGTGTCGCCTCAGCCCTCTCTTCACTCAGAAATGGCAAGAAAGTAATCCTTACCGAAGAGACGGACTGGCTGGGGGGACAGCTCACACAACAGGGTGTCCCACCCGATGAACACCCTTGGATAGAACATACCGGCTCCACCAAAACATACCGGGATTTCCGGCACAGAATAAGGGATTATTACAGGAGAAACTATCCGCTGAAAGAGCATCTCAGGGATATACCCTACCTGAATCCGGGCAATGCGTCGGTATCCCGTTTTTGTCATGAGCCACGGGTAGCACTGGCAGTGATCAGTGAACTATTGGCTCCCTATATAAGCTCCGGCAGGCTGACACTATTATACCGGCACAAAGCCCTCAAAAGCACTACCCGCAAAGATATAGTGGAGGATATCACGGTAAAGGATATCCTGACAGGTGACATCAAGATATTAAAAGGCCAATATTTTGTGGACGCTACCGAATTGGGCGACCTCCTACCCTTAACCGGCACAGAATTCGTCACAGGGAGCGAATCCCAAAAAGATACCGGAGAATTACACGCTCCACAAGAGGCTGATCCCGCTAATGTACAGGCTTTCACAGTCTGCTTTGCAATGGATTATCTTCCCGGAGAGAACCATGTGATTCCCAGACCCAAGGATTATCCGTTCTGGCGTAAATTCACGCCTCAGCTGAAACAACCCTGGCCGGGCAAGTTGCTGGATCTTCACTATTCCAATCCCCGCACATTAGAGAGGCGGGAGCTATGCTTCGACCCCACAGAAAAAGGATGTGGCAATATCTTCAATCTCTGGAGTTACCGGAGGATTGCCGATAAAAACAACTTCGAAGAGGGAGTTTACCGGAGTGATATTTCACTGGTGAACTGGCCTCAGAACGACTACTTCCTGGGGAACTTAATCGGAGCATCCAACAAGGAGTTTCACTCTTATGTAGAAGGAGGCAAGCAGCTGAGCTTGTCGTTGTTGTACTGGCTTCAAACCGAAGCGCCACGACACGATGGAGGGAAAGGATGGAACGGGTTACGGTTACGGAAAGATATCCTTGGATCGGACGACGGATTGGCAAAATATCCCTACGTGAGAGAATCGAGACGCATCAAATCTCTTTTCACCGTGACTGAACAGCATGTGGGAAAAGAAAACAGAGCGTTGGTAGCCACCACAGATAAGGATAGAGCCGCATTTTTTCATGATAGCGTAGGGATCGGATACTATCCCATTGATCTGCATCCCTCTACCGGAATGCAGAACTATGTCGATATGGACGCTTTGAGGTTTCAAATTCCTCTGGGCGCCTTACTCCCCATCCGGATGAAGAATCTTATCCCTGCGAATAAGAACATAGGGACAACCCATATCACCAATGGCTGTTATCGCCTGCATCCGGTGGAATGGAACATCGGAGAAGCCGTTGGCGAACTACTCTCTTTCTCGTTGGACAACCGGCATACTCCCCATCAGATACGGGAACAACAAGCGATTTTGAGTGATTTCCAGTCACTGCTCCGTTTGCGGGGAATTGAACCTGAATGGCCTTCGGATGAGGAACTGGAAAAGATGAAATATTGATATTCCAACAAATGAAACAACTTCTATCGATCTTGCTGCTTGCATTCGGGCTTTTCTTCACTTGTTCATGCCACAATGACAGAAACAGCGGAAATAAAGAGGAGATAATCTTAAAGGAGCCAGCCTCCTCCAAGCCGATCCAGATGTGGATCGACGCCCACGCCAATTTTAGCCGGTTTGCCAAAAAAGAGATCATCACAAGCACCGGAGGAGTCGGCCCCTTATATAGCCGTTGGATTGAGTTTCGCTCAATGACCATTACTCAGCTTATTACAGATATCCGCACAAAAATAAAATCGATCAATCCTCAAATGGAACTCCATTTCTGGTCATCAGCCCATTGGAAATCGCGCTATAGTGTAGGTCAAAACTGGGCGAGCAAAGATTATACACCTGTCAGCAGTGACATATATACCGAGACCTGTCATAAAACAGGGTTTGCCGATCAGATTGATGTTTTTTCATTGGGAGCTTATGCGGAAAATGTCTGGAAGTCGGAGAACCCACAATCCGACTGGTCGGTAGAAAATTTCGCAACTTCTTATTCGAACTATACAAAGGGAGCCTGTAAGGTGTATGGTTCAATCGGCACTTATGCCTATGAAGATAGAAGCTCTGCCATATCAGATGCGGTATATTTATGTTTAAAAAATACGAAAGGATTAATGGTTTTCGATATATCGCATGTAATTAATCACAATCAGTGGAATGCTATTAGAGAAGGTATAAAACGCGCCAACTAAATATCAGGACAGAAACTGAAAAGATGGATCGTTTTTGCAATAGACATATGGGGGACTTCCGTTGATAAGAATAAATTAAAATTGGATTCGGTTATAATTATTGCTTATTTTGTACGGTGAAAAAGAGAACCGGCAAACCTATCTTTCAGATCAATAATCAAACGCTATAAACAATAACATAATGCAACACAACAGAAGAAACTTCATCAAAAAAGCGGCTCTTGCGAGTGCTTCGGTAGCAGCTATTCCCGCATTATCTGCTTGTGAGGGTACAGGAAGATCATCCTCTGCCAATGATAGTAGATCCAGCATATACAAGGATAATGAATTAGAGAGCCAACTTATTGTTCCCGGGAACAACGGAATACAAATAACCGGCACATTCCTGGATGAGATATCACACGACATCCCTCATCAGAACTGGGGAGAGGCAGAATGGGATCTGGACTTTCAATACATGAAAGCCATTGGTATCGATACGGTGATCATGATCCGCTCAGGATATAAAAAATTTATTGGCTACCCGTCGGAATATTTATTGAGCAAAGGATGCTATATGCCATCGGTCGACCTGGTGGAGATGTACTTGCGATTGGCAGAAAAATATGATATGAAGTTTTATTTTGGTCTCTACGATTCCGGTCACTATTGGACAACGGGCGATATGACCCACGAAATTGAAGACAACAAGTATGTGATCGACGAGGTATGGCAAAAATATGGCAAAAAATACAAGAGTTTTGGAGGATGGTATGTGAGTGGCGAGATAAGCCGCGCCACCAAAGGGGCGATTGGCGCTTTCTACGCCATGGGCAAGCAGTGTAAAGATGTATCCGGAGGATTACCCACATTTATCTCACCATGGATCGACGGTAAAAAAGCGGTGGCTGCAAGCGGAGAATCGCTCAGCAAAGAGGAAGCAGTATCGGTTCAACAACATGAAAAAGAGTGGGATGAGATCTTCGCAGGGATCCACGAGGTGGTGGATGCAGTGGCATTCCAGGACGGTCATATCGATTACGACGAATTGGACGCATTCTTCACGGTAAATAAAAAGCTGGCCGACAAATATGGCATGCAATGCTGGACCAATGCCGAGTCGTTCGATCGTGACATGCCTATTAAATTTTTACCGATTAAATTCGATAAGTTACGAATGAAATTGGAGGCAGCCAAACGATGTGGTTATGACAAAGCAATTACCTTTGAGTTCTCCCATTTTATGAGTCCCCAGTCAGCCTATCTCCAGGCAGGAAATTTATACAACCGGTATAGAGAGTATTTTAATCTGAAGTGAACCACAAGGATTTTTCAAATCCAAGAGAGAGCGATACAACATAAATAAAAAATGCAATTAGAATAAACGATGCAGAAAAAAGAAAACATTAGTAGTTATGTGATTTTTCTTTCGGTAGTAGCCGCCTTAGGTGGTTTCCTTTTTGGATATGATACCGCTGTGATCTCGGGAACGGTGTCGCAAGTGACAGGCCAGTTCATGCTGACAACCCTCCAGAGTGGCTGGTATGTAGGTTGTGCACTTGTAGGTTCAATCAGCGGCGTTCTTTTTGCCGGCGCTTTGAGCGATTATATCGGACGTAAGAAGACGATGCTGTTGTCAGCGATAATGTTTACTACTTCTGCATTGGGGTGTGCTATCTCCTTCGATTTTAATCAACTGGTCATCTGGCGCGTCGTAGGCGGCATAGGTATCGGCATTGTATCGATTGTCTGCCCCCTTTATATTTCGGAGATTTCACCTGCCTCCCACCGCGGACGAATGGTTTCACTCTACCAGCTTGCGGTCACAACCGGTTTTCTGGGTGCCTATCTGGCCAATTGGGGTCTGCTGAATTTCTCTGTAGGATTTTCATCCGAAAGCTCTTTACTTCTCAAAATTTTCGGTACCGAGGCCTGGCGCGGGATGCTGGGTGCCGAAACCATTCCCGCCCTGCTCTTTTTCATCATCATCTTTTTTATTCCCGAAAGTCCCCGCTGGTTGATCGTGAAAGGTAAAGAGAGTATGGCAACAGGGATATTCTCCAAAATTTACGCCACTGCATCGGAAGTATCTTTCCAGGTGAATGAGACCAGACAAATGTTGCAATCTGAAGAGAAATCAGATTGGAAGTTTCTATTTACACCCGGCATTTTCCGCGCAGTATTGATCGGCAGCGCCATCGCTATCCTTGGACAATTTATGGGTGTAAATGCCGTGTTATATTATGGCCCATCCATCTTTGAAACAAGTGGCCTGTCGAGTGGCGACTCGTTATTCTATCAGTCATTAATCGGTTTGGTCAATATGGGAACTACAGTGCTCGCCCTTTTAATCATCGACAAGGTAGGCCGGAAGAAATTGGTCTATATCGGCGTTTCGGGTATGATTGCATCGCTGCTCCTTATTGGTATTTATTTCCTGATGGGTGAATCATTAGGCATGTCGAGCATCTTCCTGTTGGGATGTTTCCTTGCCTATATTTTTTTCACGGCAGGATCGATCAGCGCAGTGATCTTCGTCTTCCTCTCAGAAATGTATCCTACCAGGATAAGGGGGTTGGCCATGTCTATTGCCGGATTCTCGTTATGGGTGGGTACTTACCTTATCGGACAGCTCACCCCCTGGATGCTCGAAAACGCTACCCCCGCCGGCACCTTCTTCCTCTTTGCAATCATGTGCATCCCCTACATGCTGATCGTATGGAAGCTCATGCCGGAAACCGCCGGTAAATCGCTGGAAGATATCGAGCGGTTCTGGATGAGGAATAGCAAACAAGTTTAATTTTTCAACAAAAATATTTTGAGGGGTCAAAGTTGGGTTAATCGTCAGAAAAATTTAGACACTGTTTTGCTACCTGAGTAGTTACTATTCGTTTGCAAAAACCCCGATTAACCCTTCCGGTGTAACAGTTTCCGCGCTTATACTGAAATTCGTGCATCTGCTGTTGTTATAAAATACTATTCTTGCATTGCCGTTTTCGTCGGCTGTTACCGTGGGATTCCAGTATAAAGTACGCCGATAGTCATTTGGTTCAGGTGGTAACTTAGCGTAGTTAGGACTGTAAAATTCACTCACCTCGCTATATCCTTCCAACCATGTTTTCCGTACTCCTTTGGCGCCGCTGACAGGAATTTTCCCTTCATACGTTTCTATAAATACCACACAGCCATAACCAGAACAGTCAATGTTAAGGTTTTTTGGTGCGTAATGACATATTATGTCCCGATTTTCATTGATATAGACAGATTTAATGGCATCGGTATTCAAATATTGATGTATGTAACCGTCGAATTTCGGGTCATTATAATTGGCGTGTTTATAATTGATGATAAAAAGCGGTGGTTTCTGTTTGTATAATAATCGTTCTTTATCAAAAACACTTTTAGTGAAATGCTTATTCATTTTCATCAATAACCGGTCTAAATCATCACCTATATATTCTCCTTGGTCAAAAATTTTATCCATTTCAGTGTGAACATCATAATAGGCTACCGATGTGGAACGGTTGCGTAAAATATCCCGTGTTTTCGTATTTCTTTTGCCTATTACGGTCACTTCATCTAATAGATGCGTTTTTTCATCTATTCCCAAACCGGCCATTGAATCTCTATAAGCGGTGAGAGACAAGTCAGAATCATCACTCTCCTGTCCGGCTAATTCTTCTTCACCCATGGGTTCGTTATCTTTACCGGCAGTGATCACCTGCATATCCGCATAGCGGTACTTCTTCCGTTCGGGGCTAAACGCCCTGTCCAATAATATCAGGTGGTCTTTCTTCTTTCCTTTTTCACTTACCTTCAATATCATGCTCCACCTGCCGGGTAAATTCGACACAAAAGAGAAACCTCCCTGCTCATCGGTAACAAAGGATTTGATAAAATCACCGCCAACCGCATTTTCTTCCCTTTTTTTAGTCAACATCATGGAAACATCAACCTCTGGCTGTGGCTTTTGTTTGACAAAGGAAACCACCTTTCCGTGAATTTCGATTCCCTGTTCCGGGAGATATGTTATGTCAAACGGCTCAAGTCCGGACATCTGCCTCCACGAATAACGCCTCCATCCCTGTACCATCAGTAATTCATCAAGCGCACGTTCATCGCCTTTCTCAAAATAATATAGAGGATTTCGGACAAACCCCCTAATTTCCGACATCAATAAAAGGTCGGTTAAAATATTTTGTTGATATAAAACCTCATTTTCGCCATCCCTTACCGAAAAGGAAAAAACGGCACTTAACGGATTCGCCTTCTTATCGGTTACAGATATTTCCATATTGACCTCTTCGAAAGGTCTGTATGTGGATTTTCCGCTTTTTATTCTGAAATGTAAAAGGTCGTTATTCAAAAATTCTTTCATTTGGATAAACACCAAACGGTCGCAAAGAACCTCTCCATTTGCATTAAACAATACAATTTGCGAAACTCCGGAAGAAAATTGTTTCTTATCTATTTTAAAAACAAAATCGGCTTCTTCAACGTAGGAAAAAAAAGCGTTTTGTAGTTTTCCTCCGTTTAAAACAGCTATGCCGAGTATTTCCGCAGGGGTAGAGGCGTTTTTTCGTAGCGTAACGGCAACACTGTCGGTATGCGATAAATGATCCACCTCCATCACAACCCCCTGCGGTAAAGCGGAGGGCAATTCAAACCTGTATTTTTTTCCGGCGTATTCAACTTCGGCAATATCCCTTTGCCTTCTATGCGCATCTGTCGGGGTGTACGTGAAAACACCCCTACCTTCGTGCAGGGTAATGATGCGCCCTACTTCCCGGTCCGTGACGTCCCTCACCACACCTGTGACATCTACCGGACTCCCGATTTCATCCGTAGCCTCAAAAGCAACACGTGACGCAACTCCCTGAACCAAATTGCCTCCTTCGGGGAAAAAGCGCAAATTTAATTTTTTCTCCTTTTTCTCTATTTCGCGAATAACCGTATAATTGCGAATACCCCATCGGGTAAAATTCAACATTCTTTTTTCTTCAAAATTGCCTTCTTCTTTGGGTATGTCGAAGACAGGTATCAATCGTGAAAAGATAATGTCTTCACCAAAATTAAGCATATACTTAGTGTAGGCGCGAACTTCGAAAAAACCCGAATAAAACGGAAGGCGATTCAAAGTAAAATCACCATGACACACTCCGTTTTCAATCGCCAAAATTCGTTTGTCAACGATTTCACCGCCCGGATTCAGCAGTTCCACATACAGCGTTTTGCTCAGTAGGCTTAATTGGTGCTGCCCCGAAGTAGCATAACATTTAAACCAGATTTTATCGTTCTGATAATAAGATGTGTTGTCGAAATGCAAGTACACCTTTTCCTGCGGAATATTTTTGGAAAAATTTTGAAGCGCTTCAATATATGGAGATAACTTTTTTATCTCCATATCTAATTCTTGTCCAAATACCTGGGTGCCAACAATCAACAAAAGAAACGATAACTGATATTTCATAATACTTATGAACTTACCGAAAGGCAAAACAATACCAGTGAACAAAGAAAATATTTCATTAATATGTGCGAATCTAATACTATATGAAAGGAAGAAGAAATCTTAATTTTTCAATTCCTTTATCCGTATATTTCTGAAAGAGACCACAGAATTATGTCCTAAAAAAGCGATATGTCCCTTTTCGTAAAATAACGTGGCCGGAATTTTATCGGCAGGGGTCTCTTTTGTGGCTTCTCTTAAATCACCGTCCACGATTACCGTTCCGTTCAGAATGACTTTGATATGATTGCCGTCGGCAACTACCTCCTGATAATTCCACTCTCCCGCGGGTTTCAGGAAACCCCGTTTTGCGGGTATCCATCCATATACCGATCCGTGGTACTGATAAGGTTTTAAATCTTGATAGATAGGCGCCTCATTATCCAATATCTGCAATTCCATTCCATCGTATCCACTTTGCGCGGTGATCATCTTATGTCGTATTCCTAAACCGTTATTGGCTTCAGGCGTCAATAAAAATTCAAAACGCAAAATAAAATTATCAAACTCCTGTTTCGTATATAGATTTCCATGCCCATTTTTTGGATACATGACAATACAACCATTTTCCAAAACATATTCATCCGTATTGCTTGTCCATTGCGACATAGATCCACCATCGAAAAGGATCTTGTATCCCTCTTTTTTCTCCTCTTTTGACAGGCGGAACACGCTTCCTTTATTACTTGTCTGTGGAACCCGACTCTCTTTGGAGACATGGCAAGAAGTAGCTATAAGTAAAAAAGTAACAATAAGCGCTCTATATTTCATCTTCATTATTTTTTTATTTTTAGGTTTTGGGCATCCCATCTGATTGCCTTATCCTGCAAATAGCTTTCATAGCTTAACAATGCCGGCGCGGCTGTGCGGACAGCAAAGAGGACATCTGCGGTCAAAGGCTTATTATTTCTGATACCGTCGATAAAATTGAAGTGATGGTCATAATGGCCTCCCTTGTATCCCTCCTTCACCGAAAACAGATACTCACGGGAAGAGACTTTTTCAGGACTTTTCATCCCTTGTCCCAGCTGTTCCAATACCTGCAAATCACGCGGATCAATATCTTCCATCGTCTTCAGGACAACGTTATCCCAACCGACGTCCAACGTCCCTTTGGAGCCGACAATCCGGAAGTCCATACTACCCCATTTTTTTGACACCCCATCCACATAATTGGCTCCTAACTGCACCGTAAAAGCCCCCAGATTATTCCTGTCCGGATAATCGAAATATCCCAGCATAACGTCAGGCGTATCGCGTAAACCATCGGTATAATAACGTATTCCTCCGGTAGTATACACCTTTTCCGGTCCTATTGCATCCATGATATAATGAATGCTTGAGAGGACATGCACAAACAGGTCTCCGGCTATGCCCGTA
>JBAYRG010000083.1:0-10618 GCA_041676805.1 Proteiniphilum sp. | reverse complement strand
TGGGGATTTCCGGACGCTCTTTCCATATTGCCGCAAAAGGATCGAGAGAGGTCTCCAACCGGATTCCTTTTGCTTCGAGTTTTGCCTTCAATGTTTTTGCGTCGGATGCAGCGTACACCAATCCGTCGATACCTACTGTCCCACCGTTGCCGGCTTGTTCGATAATCCAGTCGGTCATGTCGGGAGTGCCGGGTTGTCCCATTTTAAACAATTCGAACCCCGTGTCTTTCAGCTCGTCGGCCGCTTGCAGGAAATAGCGCGAGTCGGTCCATACGCCTGCCTTATCTTTTGTTATTACAGCCGTCCCGGCGGAACCGGTGAAGCCGCTGATCCATTTTCTGGACTCCCAGTGTTTGGGTGGGTATTCACTCAGATGGGCATCGGTACTGGGAACGATGAACAGATCCAGTTGTTTCTCCTCCATAAATTGTCTTATGGCTGAAACTCTTTCGGGAATTTCGTTTCTCTTCATATGATTATCTATATTAGATGCAAGAACCAAGAATCAAGACACAAGACTCTTTCGATTATGTCATTGTGCAAGAATGCCGGCCATGCCCGTTTTATTATCGTAAATTTTTGTTGTACTTTTACGTTTAGATCAACAAATATAACGAAATGTTCAATGAAAACCTCCATCGAACTAAAAAATATGCATTTTTTTGCCCATCATGGTCTATTGGAACATGAGACAATTCACGGAAATAATTTTTCCGTAACATTGCGTTTTTCGGCCGATTTGTCGATGGCCTGTCTCAGCGATGATGTGGTAGATACGGTCAATTATGCGGCAGTGTATGATCTGGTGAAAGAAGAAATGGCAAAACCTTCCAGGTTGATTGAAAATGCAGCCTATCGTATTTTGCGGAGAGTGAAAGAGGCATTTCCTCAGATTGACCGGATTGAAGTGGAGTTGTCAAAAATGAATCCACCCGTAGCCGGCCGGATAGATCAATCTACTGTTATTATCTCAGAATAAAATTTACTCTCCATTTTTCTCCTATATTAGTTTTAAGATCTCTTCTCCTCGAACTGAAACACTAAGTACCTCAATAATATGAATGATATGGAAAAGTTATCCCCTATGCTTGGAAATGGTTCGATTTTCATCTATTTTTGTAAAAATATTTCGAATAGATGGACGAAGTCAGAGATGATATAGCACCTGGTATTGAGGGCGAAGAGATTGATACACTACCGCAAGATAGTATGCCGCAGGATCAAACGCTAACGTTGCGTACCGAGAATCTGGTGAAGAAGTACGGTAAGCGGACGGTGGTGAATCATGTCTCCATCGATGTAAAACAAGGGGAGATTGTCGGATTGCTCGGTCCTAATGGTGCGGGCAAGACTACCACTTTCTATATGACAGTGGGATTGATTGTTCCGAACGAGGGGGAGATATTTATTGGTAATCAGAATATCACCCGCTTCCCGGTCTATAAACGCGCCCAGCACGGGATTGGTTATCTGGCGCAAGAGGCCTCTATCTTTCGGAAGATGACGGTGGAGGATAATATCAAATCGGTATTGGAATTTACCGACAAGTCACCTCAGGAACAAAAAGAGAAATTGGAGAGTCTCATCGAAGAGTTTGGACTAGGAAAGGTGAGGAAGAATACCGGTGACCGTCTCTCGGGTGGTGAGCGTCGGCGTGCAGAGATTGCCCGTTGTCTGGCCATTGATCCCAAATTCATCATGCTTGATGAACCGTTTGCCGGTATCGACCCGATCGCCGTGCAGGATATCCAATCGATTGTAGCCCAACTGAAATATCGGAATATCGGTATCCTTATTACCGACCATAATGTGGATGAGACGTTGAGTATTACCGACCGTGCTTATCTGCTCTTTGAGGGGAAAGTGCTCTTTCAAGGTACTGCTGAAGAGTTGGCTGCCAATCCCGTGGTAAGGGAAAAGTATCTTGGACGTGATTTCGAGTTGCGCAAACGTACATTCGATGCTCTTTAAGGATATGGGACGGATTCTTTCTATCGATTACGGGAAAAAGCGTACGGGAATAGCCGTAAGCGACCAGCTACAGATCATTGCCAATGGTCTGACTACAGTGGAGACATCCGGGATTTTTGATTTTCTGAATGATTATCTTCAAAGAGAGGAGGTGTCATGTATTGTGGTGGGGCTTCCTAAACAGATGAACAACGAACCTTCGGAAAATATGAAAAGGATAGAGCCTTTCGTAAATCGGTTGAGAAAATTGTATCCTCAAATTCCCGTGGAGTATTGGGATGAGCGGTTTTCATCCAAAATGGCCCAGCAGGCAATGAGAGATGGCGGGTTGAAAAAGAAAGATCGCCAGAATAAGGAGTTGGTGGATGAAATCAGCGCTACCATTATCCTACAGGGATATATGGAGAGGCGGTTGATTTGATGATCCCGATGGATCGGGACAAGTAGTGATGATTTACTGATTTACTGATTATGATATTACCTATATATATTTACGGACATCCGGTTTTACGGAAAGTGGCGCGGGATATAGACCCTGAAAATTATTCCAATTTGAAGGAATTGATCGATAACATGTTTGAAACCATGTATGGCGCCGATGGTATCGGGCTCGCCGGTCCGCAGGTAGGACTGGAAGAGCGTATTTTTGTGGTAGATCTTTCACCGCTGGAAAGTGAAGAACATCCTGAGTTTAAAGATTTCAAGAAGGTATTTATCAATGCCCATATCACTGAGCGGGGAGGAGAACTGGATTCGACGGAAGAGGGATGCCTGAGTATTCCCGGTATTCATGAAAAGGTAGCCCGTGAAGATGAAATTCGTATTCAATATATAGATGAGAACCTGCAACCTCGTGATGAGGCTTATGCAGGTTTTATGGCACGTGTGATCCAGCATGAATATGACCATATAGAGGGGATCCTGTTTGTCGATAAAATTTCACCGCTGCGTAAAAGGATGGTCAAAGGTAAACTTGCCAATATGGAGAAAGGAAAAGTAGCCTGTGAATACCGGATCAGGACGGTAAAATAATTTTATAATCGTTTGGACTGTTTGATGCTTAATTTGGCCACTAAAAATATTAATATTACGATTCTTTTTGTTATCGATTGATAGTCAATGTTTTGAAAAAATGTAATATGACTTCTTTTCTTTTGATTATCCTTTTTTTGTTTTGATCTTTGCAGTGTAATAATCTTAGTGTTAAAAATAAAAATTGGAATAGTATGAAGACAAAAACATTCTTTTTTACATTGTTGTTGATCGTAATAACTTGTACGTTAAGTGCCCAGAATATACAGGGTACTTGGAAATCTCTGGATAGCTCGGGGCGTTCTACCCCCGAAGGGTATACTACCCTGAAGCACATCACATCCACTCACTTCATTTGGACAATGTTCGATAAGGAGGGTAATATAATTTCCGGAGCATCAGGAACCTATACACTCAAAGATGGTATATATACCGAAAATATTTTATATACGTTGCCGGGAATGACAAGCTGGAAAGGAAAAAATGCCATTTACGAAATGAAGATAGAGGGAAAGAAAATGTTAATGTCAGGGTATCTTGAATTTGACCAAGACCAGAAAATTCAGAACGTGGAAAATTGGGAAAGAGTCGAATAATTTGATTGTGTAAAAACAGATGATTTGAATGTGAGAGTTCTGAATATTGTATATTGTATTTTAGTCTCTACTCATCTTTGTTCTGGGAGTATGTATGCTGATCATACTCCCGGAACAAAAATGCTTACGACTGAGAGCGACCTTCCTCAAAACTCTTTGCATCTCCTTAAAGGAAAAGAATGTATAGAGACACTGGATTATGATTCAGCACGTGTCTATTTGCTCCAGAGTGCCAACTCTACCGATATATCGGTAAAGACTGAGTCTTATTTATATCTGAATTTTATAGAGACCCGACTTGAAAACTATGATATCGCTCTTCATTATTTAGAGTTATATCATAAAAATGCCATGCTCCTTTTTCACCGGTCGCTGGATATTCAGGATTCAATCCGGAATCACAAGGAAAAGATAGACAATATAATTTATTCGATAGACCGTCAGCATAGGACTAGGCTCTATATTGTGCTCTTTCTGTGTCTCTCCCTGATCGCCATTATTCTTTTGATGATCTATCTTCAACAGAAAGGACCATCCGCTTTTTCTAAGAAAAAGAGAGATGAGTTGAAAAAATTAGATACTGCGATTCAATCAAAAAAGGATATAAGTCAGTTACTTAGTTATAATTCCTATCTCCTGCAAGCGGAGATATTTAAGCAAACTCCCATTTATTCGGAAATCAAAGAGCTGGAAAAGCAGAAAAAAAGCAATTCTTTAAAGGTGCTGACTTATGGGAAACAAGACTGTTTGCAGCGAGAATTGGATACTCTTTTTGAGAATTTTCAAAAAGATTTGTCTGCTGTGAATTCCAAACTCACCCAAAATGATCTTAAATTGTGTTGTCTCTCTTTATTGCCTTTGAATTCTTTTTCCAAAGCTTTGTGTTTTGGCTCAACGGAAACTAACGTCATCAAGCAAAGAAAATATTATATTAAGAAAAAGATGACCGAAGAGTCTGACAATAGTTTGCTTTTCGACTTCATTTTCTCAACGCGAAAAGAATAGCGGTAGTAGCAACGATCTGGTTGGCTTTACATTGAATTCAGTGCGGTACTATTCGCCGGTGTAGTAATTATAGTCTTCAATTACTTTTTGAATAAAATTTTCCTGTGAGGGAAATTTATTTTTCGCACGAATTATCTCTTCTATTTTTGTCGTAAGCTTTTCCACCAGCAGCGTATCCCCGGCTTCTGTTGCGCTGACGGCATTTTCTTTAATGATGCGCATATCGTTATCGCTAAATAATAACATCTGTGTCCTGGTGAAATAGGGTTGGTAGCCATCGTTTATATCCGCCAAGATAGTGTGCGACAGGTTGTATTTCGATTTTTCAGAAACAACGGCTGTGCCTGCTGCCAAATCACCTAACCGTTGTGTGTGTTTGGAAAAAAGCATGGAGAGCAGGCCGGGGATAAACCCCATATCAATATCAACCAGCCTGAATATCCAACGCGTAAAATAGTCGGTAAATGATGCCTGATAACCGTCAATTTTCACCACACGCGTCTTTACCAATAATTTCCCCATGGTTCTACCTTCCATTAAGCTTTCACTTACAAGTGTGTAGAATATTACGGGAGAGTAGAGTATCAGATATATGGCTGCCGTATTCCAGTTATCCATTTGAGAAAGGTGTCTATCCCAGATATGCAGGTATTTCAATAGGTAGTACATGCTGATTGTATAGGAGATTTTCACGATCATATCGATGAGATATCCCAATATCCGCTCGCCTACCGAGGCAGGAGTGAAAAAAAGTGGCACATTTTGTGTGGTGGTTATGTATAACTTTGACATTTTATAACTAATTTAGCAAACTGTATGAAGGAAGTCGCATTTATAAAGCAAAACAAGCGTAAATGGCAGGAATTTGAACAGTTCTTCTCCTCCAATCATCCGAAAAATCCGGATGAGATGGCTCATCTCTATATCCAGTTGCTTAACGATTTGTCATTCGCACAGACTTATTACCCGAAAAGTAAGACGACCGACTACCTTAATTTTCTGGTTTCACAAATATACCGCAAAATTTACAAAACAAAGCGTTTGGAAAGAAATAGATTCTGGAAATTCTTCAGAACCGATGTGCCGCTCCTGATGTATAAACAGAAGAAAACCATGTGGCTTGCCTTGGCGATGTTTCTTTTTTTTATTATTCTGGGAGCAGTCTCCGCAAGGTATGACGACACTTTTGTCCGTCTGATTCTGGGAGATGGCTATGTGAATATGACGCTGGAAAATATTGAAAAAGGCGATCCGATGGCGGTCTATAAATCGGGGGGAGCTATGGGCTCTTTTATTGGTATCACGGCAAACAATATTTATGTGGCGCTTCGTCTATTTATTTTTGGGGTACTGGCTGGTATTCCCACTTTTTATATCGCTATGACGAACGGTATCATGGTCGGTTCGTTTCAATATTTTTTTTATGAGCATGGCGTTTTTACGGAAAGCTTGCGGGGTATATGGCTTCATGGGGCAATGGAAATATTCAGTATTATTGTAGCTGCTGCGTCGGGTTTTATCTTGGCCGCATCCGTTCTCTTCCCGGGAACATATTCACGTTTTCACTCTTTCAAGATTGGATTTAAAGAGAGTCTCCATATTATATTGAGCACCCTCCCGTTTTTTGTGGCGGCGGGCTTCATTGAAGGATTTGTGACAAGGTTTTCCAACAGCATGCCCTTGGCGGTAAACCTGATTATTATTTTGGGCTCTTTTTTATTGATCTTTTTCTATTATATGGTGTATCCGTTCATTGTGGCAAAGAGGATGGCAGGGAGAAAGAAGTAGGATAAACAAACAGGATGTTGTAAAATTTAACAGGTTGTGTATGTTTCAGTTATATAAGAAAAGGGATTTTAGCGCGTACATTACAGATACGATCGCATTTTTTAAAATTTACTGGAAAAATTTTTTCGGAAATTATATTGTAATCACCGGAGCTCTTCTGGCATTACTTTGTCTGTTTTATTTTTTTATTTTCCGCGACCTTTTCTCCGCATTGTTCAGTACGGCCAATGAAGGTATCGGATATGATATTGGCTATTATTTCTCGGATAATCCTGTGCTATTTGTTTCCGTGATGGTGGTTGTGACATTGTTTGCCATCTTTTTTTCCATTTTTTCGATCGCTTATCCGGTTATTTATCTGAAACTCATTGAGGAGACCGGAAAAAAGGATTTTACTGCTTCCGAAATATTCGGGAGGATAAAATTGTATCTACCTAAAATTATCCGTTTCGGATTTTATTCATTTATTACATTTTTTCCGCTTATTATCGTAGCAGGATTCTTTGCCGCCCTATTGGTCCTGCTGGTGGTAGGAGTTTTCGTTTTAATCCTGTTGATTCCTGTGGCATCGGTCTGGATGACCCAGTCTTTTTACATCTATCTGCTGCAAGAGATGTCGTTTTTCGAGGCGATAAAGCAGGGGTGGAAAAATCTCTTTTCTAAAAAATTCTGGCATATTGTGGGTGCGGCCATGGTTATATATGTTGTCTTAAGTGTGCTGCAGGGTATGATCACGATGATTCCCTATTCTATTATGCTCTTTTCAATGTTGGCAACCGGGGATGGGAAGCTAGGTTCCAGTTTCGGAGTTATCATATCGGTACTCTATATCGTATCGCTTCTATTTTCCTATATCACATCCAATATTTTAATGGTGAACCAGGGTGTGGTTTACTATAGTATACTGGAACAAAATAACCATGTGCAGGCATTGTCGGAAATTAATTTGATCGGGCAGAATGTGGAATAAATTATCAGGTATACTCCTTATTGCCGGCCTATTCTCCTGTTTTGAAATTTTTCCGCAGGATAGTGTGGTTATGGCAAGTGAAGAGATAGTTGCCGATACGCTTTATGTTTCTCCTGAGGGTGTCAAACGGATAAATCCCGGTGACCTCTCCCCGTTTCAACGCGATAGTATCATAAGAGTAATCCCCAAAGACAGCTCCTCTTTGGCTATACGACGGAATTTCGATAACTATCTTGCCGAAAAATATGCATCGGACAGTGACCTGCATTACGAAAGGAATATCAACAAGAGTTTTTTTCAGCGGCTTAAGGAGATTATTTCAGTGTGGCTGGATAGGATCTTCGGCAATCCCGACACTTCAAATATCAACAACCTTACGGAAAGGATATTGAATCTCCTGTTGGTACTGATCTTTCTGACGGCGGCTTATATTGCTGTGCGATTGTTCATGAATCACCGGGGGCGCTGGTTCTTTGAGAAAAAAAATGAATCTGTTTCTGTTGATCTCTCTAATGTGGAGCAGCATATTCACGAAGCCAATTTTGAAATTCTCCTCAACGAAGCGGAGCAGCACGGTGACACACGACAAGCCATCCGGCTACTCTATTTATGGCTGCTTAAAGTGTTTACAGACAAGAATATCATTCAATGGAATCCCGACAAAACCAATATCGACTATCTTACCGAGATCCAGGATAAAATATTGCAGGAACAGTTCAGCTACCTCTCTTATCTCTATAATTATATTTGGTATGGTGGATTTTTTATTAACGACTTGGAATATAAGGGAGCCCGTGAGCTCTTTCTTCATCACATAAAAATAGAAACGGACAATGAGTAAAACACTAAAAATATACCTGCTTCTATTTGCAGTTCTCATTGCCGTAATGATTGCAATAGACCAATCACGAGACAAACCGCTGAATTGGTCGCGGACTTATAAACTGGATGAGAAAAAGCCATTGGATCTCTATGTGTTGAATCAGGAGATCGATCATCTCTTCAATAATAATATTGTCCGTTATGATAAAAATCCGTTTCAATATTTTTATCAGCAAGACAGCCTGGATATAAAAAAGGAGAGCTATCTTTTTATCAGTGAATATGTTTATCTTGATGATGCATTGACCAATAGAATGTTGAATGCGGTAAAGCAAGGCAGTACCCTTTTTGTCGTTTCCGACGGATTTACACCCTACTTGATTGATACATTGCAAGCCGCTTGTGAATATGTCCCTTATGACAGCCCCGTCACTTTCACATCCGATGAAGGCAAGAAACAGCTTGGTGTCAAGCTCAATACCGGAAGTAGGCCTGAACTGAAATTCAGGTTTTCGAGAGAAGAGTGGGGTGATCAGGAGTACTCCTATTCTCCCATTTTTGGACAATATGGGTTTGTAGATGCCGATACCGCTACCTCCACCGCATTGGGCTATATGAGATTCCCCGATGAGTCGGAATATATCCATTTCATGGAGTTCAGGATCGGTAAAGGAAAAATTATCCTGCATAGCCAACCTGTTGTTTTTTCCAATTATTCGCTGCTTTCAGATGAGTCGTTACAGGAGTATGCAGAAAGAACGCTGAGTTATCTTCCCGATGGGCAACCAATTGTATGGTTCGTGGCAAACCAGCAACGGAATACACTCTTAGGGAAAAATCAGTTGAGTGTTCTTTTTAGATATCCGGCATTGCGGATGGCATGGTTGATTTTCCTTTACGGATTGATTCTATTTGTCTTTTTTACGGCCAAACGCAAACAACGGGTTGTCCCTCTCATAAAGCCATTGCAAAACAGCACAGTGGAGTTTGCCCAGACGATAGGGAACCTCTACTTTCAGGAGGGAGATATTTCCGATATTGCCCGGAAAAAGATTATCTACTTCCTGGATAGGGTGCGGAGAAGATACAATATAGAGACGCAACTTTCTGAAGATAAACTGGCAGAACGACTACATCTCAAATCGGGAAAGGATCGGGAATTGATTGGGGATATTCTCTCTTTGATCTGTAAGATAGAAACCCGGAAGCGATGCGACAAGCAGCAACTGGTACAGTTGAGTGTGTGGATGGACCGGTTTTGGGAGCAAGAGTGATCCCGACAAGTAGGGATTATATATAGTGTTGGTTTAGTAATCCCCACAAGTTGGGGCAGAATAATGATAATTCCGATAGCCTGTCCCGATTTATCGGGAAATCGGAATAACTTGTCCCGAACTTCGGGAAGTAGTGATGATGATTTAAAAACTCAACAATAAAATGAACGAAAATTTGGAAGAGAATATCCGGTTTGAATCAAGGATCGATTTAAGCGAGTTACGGCAAACCATGGATGCTGTAAGGAAAGAATTACAAAAAGTAATTGTGGGACAGGATAAACTAATTGATTATCTATTGGTTGCATTGCTTGCTAATGGGCATGTCCTGCTGGAGGGAGTGCCCGGTATTGCCAAGACGTTGGCCGTAAGGATTTTGGCAAAAGCGGTAGATACCTCTTTCAGCCGGATACAATTTACCCCCGATCTTATGCCTTCCGATATTCTCGGTACATCGGTATTTGATATGAAGAGATCCGATTTTCAATTCCGCAAAGGTCCCGTCTTTGCCAATCTTATCCTGGTGGACGAGGTAAACCGCGCGCCGGCGAAAACACAGGCGGCTATGTTCGAGGTGATGGAGGAGCGACAGGTTACACTCGATGGTGATAGCTATCGCATGGAAACGCCATTTATCGTTATTGCGACACAAAATCCCATTGAACAAGAGGGTACTTACCGTCTGCCGGAAGCGCAGCTGGATCGTTTTCTCTTTAAAATTGTGGTTGATTATCCGAATTGGGCCGAAGAGTTTGAAATTATCCGTAGGGAGCACGAAACAAAAGGTTTCAACAAAACTGAAAATATCCATAGCGTGGTTTCAGGTGGAGATATTGCAAAATTTCAACTCTTGGTGCGTGAGGTGGTTGTGGAGAGTAATTTAATGGCCTATATTGCAAATATTGTACAGCAAACACGACAAACACCCTTCCTCTATCTGGGTGCGTCACCACGTGCTTCCATTGCTATCTTGAATGCGGCAAAAGGAATGGCTGCCCTCAATGGGCGTGATTTTGTGACGCCCGAGGATATCAAGGATATTGCGGTGCCGGTGTTGCGTCACCGTGTAATTCTGTCGCCTGAAAAAGAGATGGAGGGATTGAAGGCGGAACAGGTCATCACGGAGATTATTGCCAATATAGAAGTTCCTCGATAAAGTG
>JBAYRG010000082.1:0-10659 GCA_041676805.1 Proteiniphilum sp. | reverse complement strand
TCATACTTTATTCGTTCTCCGGTTCTAATTTTTAACTATTTAGCGAAGGCGCTATCTTATTCGAGCGAAAGACGGGACTCGAACCCGCGACCCTAACCTTGGCAAGGTTATGCTCTACCAACTGAGCTACTTTCGCAAAATTATTTTATTTTTCACCAGTTACCTCTGTAACGGTATCCTTGCCAAGGTTAGTTTCCATTTCCTTATTTAGGGCAAGGTGATGATTAGAGTAAAGAGTAAAGAGTAAAGATAAAGAATAATGACAGTATCTGAAAGTAAGAATCCATCTCTGAAATAATTAAAGAAATCATTGTTCTTTAACCTTTGTACTTTGCTCTAATCACGATGCAAAGATACTTGTTTGTTTTATCTCTGCAAAATATCCGGAGAGGAAATTTATGACAATAATGCAACAATTTTTTCTAGATAGTGACGATCAGCTTCATCGAATTGATCAAGCCGATCACTGTCCACATCCAATACTGCTGTAACAGAATCACCTTTCTTTACGGGAATGACGATCTCTGAACGGGACAAACTGCTACAAGCAATATGGCCGGAGAACTTATCAACATCGGGAACAATAAGGGTATGCTCCTCTTTCCAGGCAGTGCCACAAACTCCTTTACCATACATGATACGGGTACACGCCGGAGGCCCCTGGAAAGGACCGAGAACCAACTTATCATCCACTACACGGTAAAAACCAACCCAGAAGAAGCCAAAGGCTTCCTTGAGTGCGGAGGCGATATTAGCCATATTGGCAATAAGGTCGGGTTCTCCATCTGTCAATGCCTGCAACTGGGGGTATAACGCTCTATATACTTCCTCTTTGGATGCCCCGTGCGGGATGTGTAAATCTTCTGCCATAACCTCTATTCTATCCCTGTGAAAAAATCGCGCTGCCAAGTAGACAACGCGATTCAAAAACGTATACTAGAAAAAATTAAACTACCCCATAAAACTTATTGCGCCTGTTCCTGTGCTTCGCGGATCATCTTGGCATTGGGAAGAATAAATACTTCTACACGACGATTCTGTGCACGACCTGCCTGCGTATTATTATCGGCTATGGGCTCTGTGGAACCAAACCCTTCTGATAGCATACGGGCTCCGGAAACTCCTTTCGACACGAGATAATTATATACTGATTCCGCACGACGTTGCGACAGCGGATTATTGATAGCGTCACTACCGGTGCTGTCGGTATGTCCGTAGATCTTCACATCAGTATCGGGATTGTTTTGCAGCGAAGTGGCAAACTTGTCGAGTGATGCGCGAGAAGCTGTGTTCAGTGTACTTGAATTAGTAGCGAAAAGGATACCTGATTCGAAAGTCACCTTGATAGCCTCGCCTTCGTTGACTTTCTCTACCTGGGCACCTTCGATCTGCTCGAGTTCGGCGGCCTGCTTGTCCATCTTGTTACCGATAATAGCTCCCGCACTACCTCCCAGCACAGCCCCTATACCGGCACCCCAGGCAGCTCCTTTACCTCCGCCGGCAATAGCTCCAATTCCGGCTCCGACAGCTGCACCGGCACCAGCGCCAATACCTCCGCCTTTTACCGTGTTACTTGCTCCACACCCGGACAATACCAATGCACCTCCTAAAAGGACAATGGCAAATAATTTTGAAAATTGTTTCATAGTTTGTTGTTTTTTAGTTTATATGTTTTGATTAATCGAACAGGTTAAGCGTATCACAATAGGCCAACTCACCTGCCACGATGGCTTCGATCTGTTCATCAGTGTAATCTCTTCCTAATATCTCCCTGTTTTTCCGGGCATTTCGTCCTATATATTCCAATAGTTCATCCTCGTTAATTTCGATTTCCGAATCATCTTCTTCATTCTCATCGAGATACCCCTTCTCTTCATAGAAGTCATAAATAAGATCTACAACGTAGTTGATCTCGTCATCCGAGAATTCATCCTGCATCTCTTCAGGCAGGTTCTCCCGTATAAAACGTAGAGAATCATCCTCATCATACTCAAGTACTTTTTTTTCCTGACTCATTTGATTATGTTTTTAAAAGTAAACGTTCAATATCATTCGTCATTTTGAGTCGCCTCGACTCTTCGATTGTTAATCCTCACAATGGCATAGTCAAAAAAAGTTTTGCCTCTACTCGCATTGCTTAACCTAAACGTTGTTTTACTTATTTAAGAACAAAGATGAGAAAAATAAGTTCAACAAATTGTTAAAAAATCCTCTTTCACACTATATGTGGTTTTTCTCTACATACCCCATAAAAAAATCCGGATGACACTTTCTTTTGTCACCCGGAGTCTCTTTTATCTAACGGCGAACATTACGTTTCGCATTTCCTTTGGCCTGCTCACGTGCCATTTTTTCTTGCATCTTTTGTGCCTCTTCTAATCGCGCCATAAAACCCGATTTCTTTTTGGGTTTCTTCTTGTTGGCTTCCAACTGCGCCAGGATCTTACCTTCATCAATCACCTGTTTCATGATAAGGGTAAGCCCGATCGTAATCAGTGTGGAAAGGAAATAATAATAGTTCAATCCTGCGGGATAGGAGTTGAGGAAGAAAAACATAAATACAGACATAAAGATTGGCATATACTTCATTCCGGGCATTGCCTGTGTGGAACCGGTATCGGTCATCGACATATTGTATCTCGTATAGAATACGTTGACCACCGTCATCAACAGGCAGAATATACTGATATGGTTACCCAGGAAACGGGTGATCAAAGGAATATTGCCACTCCAGGATATAAGGGAGTCGTAGGTGGACAAGTCGTCCGCCCACAGAAATCCCTGTTGACGTAACTCGATTGCAGCGGGGAAGAAGAAGAAGAGTGCCAACAGTACGGGCATCTGTATCAACATGGGGAGACAACCGCTCATGGGGTTCACTCCGGCTTTATTGTAAAGCTCCATAGTAGCTTGCTGCCGCTTCATCATCATCTCCTTCTCATTGCCGGGATATTTCTTTTCAAGTTCCTGTATCTGCGGACGAAGTACCCTCATTTTTGCCGACGACATAAATGATTTATAAGTAAGGGGCAAGGTGATCAATTTCACCATAAGAGTGAGGATAAGGATAATCAATCCCATACCCCAATTGAGGGAAAGAAAGAAATTAAAGACCGGGATAACAAACCATTTGTTGACCCAGCTCAACCAGCGGTAGCCGAGATACACATTCTCCTCAAGTTGTAGTTTATCGACACTATTGGCAACATCTTTATCGTAAGCCTTGAGCGTATTGTAATGCACCGGTCCGAAATAATAGTTAAAACCGGCAGTAATCAGGTCACTGTCGGGACTTACTACGGCAGGCATCCACCCCTCAGCCTTATAGTGTTTCGTGTAATCGGGACTGGTAAGCACTTCCGAATCGAGGATAGTATTATTGAAAGGCTGCTTGCCGATGATGACAGAAGCAAAATACTGATCTTTGAACGAAAACCATTTAAGCGGTTCGGAGAGCTCCTTATGGTCGTTCTTTTGCTCGCTCATTTTCTGCACATCCTGCTTGTCGTACTTATAGTGGATACGTGTGAAACGATTCTCAAACATACGTCCCTTTTCCTGCTGTCGTATCTTCTGCTCCCAATTCATACGGAAATTGGTGAGGCTTTCGGGGTGAAGGCCATTCTTCATACCTGCCAGTCGCACTTCAAAGTCCATCATATATTCATCAGCCGGAAGTCTATATACAAAATCAATATACTGTCCGGGGCTTTGCTGCAGGCGCATAGTGACGGAATGATCATCATCTCCTGCAACAGGAGTAAAAACCTGGTCTTCAGTGGAGAGATGGACGCTGTTGCGGTTGAACAGGTTAAGATTGAAACGTGCTTCATCACGCCCGTCGAACAACAAAAGGTTCTCTCCCGAATGATGGAGGTATTCTTTCAATTGTACGGACTGGATGGCACCTCCACGTGTACTGAGGAGGATACGCACCTTTTCATTCTCAAGGACGACACTCTCTTCCTGCACCGCAGAAGAAATTGAGGGCTGCTGTGCTAAAGTTTCCAAATCTTCACTTTGCCCCAAAGTCGAAACGGTAGTGGTATCGGTAGCGGGCAATGGCGTACCTACGCTAAAAAAATCGGCAACGGCGTTGTTTCCGGCATCTCCGGACAAAGCTGTTTCCGGTTGCATCCCCGTATCCTTTTGCAGTGCTTCAAATTGTGCCCGCTCCGCTTCTACCATCGCGATAGAATCACGCATGCGCTGCTGTGCCTCGATTTGTTCGCGATTGGGCTTGTTATAAATAGTAAAAGCTATAATGATGGCTGTGATAAGCAGCAATCCTGTGACTGTATTTTTATCCATTATCAGTTTTTATTGTTTACGTGCATCGTGTAATTCCGATGCAGCTTGCATAAAGCTCATGAAGAGTGGATTAGGTGAAATAACGGTACTGTTGTACTCAGGATGGAACTGTGTGCCAAGATACCAGCGAAGATGGGGCACCTCCACCACTTCCACCAGCTCCGAATCGGGGTTGATACCGGTACACTTCATACCACCTGCCTCAAACCGCTCTTTGTAAAAATTATTAAACTCGTAACGGTGGCGATGACGTTCACTCACCTTGATCTTTCCGTAGGCCTTGTATGCCAACGATCCTTTTTTAATGGCACAATTATATGAGCCAAGTCGCATCGATGCACCCATATTGGTGATATGCTTCTGCTCTTCCATCAGGTCGATTACCCTGTCGACCGCCTGGGGATCGAATTCTGACGAGTTGGCATCCGCAATATTCAAGACGGAACGCGCATACTCAATCACCATGCATTGCATGCCAAGGCAGATACCAAAGGTAGGGATGTCGTTTTCACGCGCATAACCCAATGCTAAGTATTTCCCTTCAATACCTCGCTGTCCAAATCCGGGAGCAATCACAATACCATCGGCATCCCGCAAAATTTCCTCTACATTCTCCTGAGTAATCTTCTCAGAATGACAGAGATCCAACTTCAACTTCCTGTCGTTATAAATAGCCGCCTGCGAAAGTGACTCGTTGATCGATTTATAGGCATCCGGTAATTCGGCGTACTTCCCCACCAATTTAATGCGGACTTCCTTCCTGGCGTTTTTGCGTTTCTGAAGAAAAGCTTTCCAGGCATCCAGATTAGCAATACCTTCCACAGGCATGTTCATCTTACGCAATACCACTTCATCCATACCTTGCTTCTGCATCATAACAGGCACTTCATAGATGGTGGAAACATCTACCGATTGCATCACGGCACCCTGTTCCACATTACAGAAGAGAGCTACTTTATCAAGAATATCTTTGTTCAGGTTACGTTCCGTCCGGAGCACAAGCATGTCAGGCTGAATACCGAGCGACTGTAGTTCCTTGACGGAGTGCTGTGTAGGCTTGGTCTTCACCTCTCCCGCAGCAGCAATATAGGGTACATAAGTAAGATGGAGACAGAAACAGTTGCGTCCCAACTCCCAGCGAAGCTGACGTACTGCCTCAAGGAAAGGGGTAGATTCAATATCTCCCACTGTCCCCCCAATCTCGGTAATCACGAAATCGAACTTGCTCTTCACTCCCAGTGATTTGACATTGCGTTTGATCTCATCGGTAATATGCGGGATAACCTGCACAGTCTTGCCGAGATAGTCGCCGCGGCGCTCCTTATCAATCACACTCTGGTAAATACGTCCTGTGGTGATATTGTTCCCTTTGGTAGTCTGTATGTTAAGAAAGCGTTCGTAGTGTCCCAAGTCAAGGTCGGCTTCATGTCCATCTACGGTGACATAGCACTCGCCATGTTCGTAAGGGTTAAGTGTTCCCGGATCGACATTGATATAAGGGTCGAACTTTTGGATGGTGACTTTATAACCTCTTGCCTGCAATAACTTACCCAGTGATGCAGCAATAATCCCCTTTCCCAGAGAAGAAACCACACCCCCTGTCACAAAAATATACTTTGTATCGGTCACGATTGTGAATGTTTAACGTGAATGAATTTTTCCAAGGTGCAAAGATAGTAAAATGTGACTAATGTGCCAATGAAACTAATTGAAAAAGAAATTAGAAATTAGAATTGAAAATCGACGTAGTCAATTGAAAATTGGCGTAAGCCAAATAAGAAGTTGGAGAATTACTCCTCAGACCATTGGTAATTGGTAATTGGTAATTAGTCAGTTGGAAGTTCAAGAATAACTACTGAAATCTTGAATCTTAAATCTGAAATCTTGAATCTGAAATCTTGAATCTGAAATCTTGAATCCGAAATCTTGAATCACATCTCAACCAGAGAAGCGTTTTCACAACGCATGATCTTGCCAGGAAAAGCCTGTACGATAGAATAATTATGGGTAGACATGATGATGGCAGTACCTCGGCTGGATATTTCCCGTAGAAGGGCCACGATCTGGCTTCCCGTTTCAGGGTCGAGGTTGCCGGTGGGTTCGTCGGCCAATATAAGGGCAGGTGAATTGAGCAGGGCACGGGCAATTACCACACGTTGCTGTTCTCCACCCGACAATTCGTGCGGCATCTTATAGGTTTTATTTTGCATACCTACCTGTATCAACACCTCATTGATACGATCCTTGATCTCACGGCGATTCTTCCAGCCGGTGGCACGCAGCACAAACTCGAGATTTTTTTCGACAGTCCGGTCGATAAGTAATTGGAAGTCCTGAAAAACGATACCTATCTTCCTGCGAAGAAAAGGAACCAGCCGGCGTTTGATACCGGCCAGCTCATAATCGAATACCCGGGCACTCCCCTCTTCGATGGGAAGCTCGGCATACATACTTTTCATCAGGGTGCTTTTTCCGGAACCTACCTTGCCTATGATATAGAGGAAATCGCCGCGATTGACAGTAAGATTGACATTGCGAAGGATGATATTTTCCTCACGGTTAAGTTGCACATTCGAATAATTGACAAGTTGTTCCTGCACCATTGTTCTTATTTTATGAATTGAATTGTAAATGGATATTTCCAGTATTCTCCGTTATTGGCTTTAACCGCAGCGATCACTATAAAGACGGCGAAAAGTAATCCCAATACAACAGCCACAGGGATACCGATCACAGTAATACAAAGGACAACAGCATAGATAGCATAGCTGATCATGGCATTGAGGATGTTCTTGCCGTGCTTGTCTACATTGGCATTGGTGTCTTTATTAGTAGTCCACATCAGGATAGGAACAATAAAACCGGCCAATGGAACGATAGCTCCGGCAAATTGAGTTAGATGCATAAGCATCAGATAGGTGTTCTCCTCAAATCCGAATAGAGGCTTCTTAGCAGTATTACTAAGGGTGTTTTCCTGTTCGTTGAGAATTTTCTCTTTCTCGCGCTGGTATTCCTCTTCGGAAATACTCCCTTTTTCCCGTAATTCATCGAGAATTTTTAAATCTTCGTATTTCATATGATTAAAATTAAAAGTGAATAATGAAAATGAAAACAAGTCAGCTATGTGTCTATAATTAACTTTCGTAGATGAATTTAAAATGTATGTATCTAAAGCAAAAACGTTGCCAGACGAATACTTTGGTTACATAAACAGGACTCACGAAACTTGAATGCTATATATTATAACTTTTTTAAACATGTTCGGCTTTACAAAGATATATTTTTTTCCGAATATCGCCGTTTATTAAGAAAAATAATTACTATCACGGTAGCGACCAGCGATCCGAGGATATCAGCAATCCAATCAGCCCATTCCGCACTGCGGGATGCGAAGAAATATTTCTGCAACAGTTCGATAATTCCCCCATAGAAGACGGGAACAAAAAAGCCCCAGAAGATCCACCGTAAAGTAGGTGGATTTCCTTTGCACAACCTGAAATAGTCTATCAATGAGACGGCAGAAAGGAGAAAAAACATACCGAAATGCACCAGTTTGTCCCATGGAATTCCCTCCGGCATAGTCGGTATTTCGGAAGATGAAATGAGACAAGTAGCAATAAAAATCAATATCACTATGAGTAGGGGTAAAAATATATAGCGAAGTAGAGGCCTCATAAACTAAGATTATACTGTGGAAAACTGCAGACATAACAATAAACCAACTGCTTTTGTTGTGACATATGCGTAGTTTATCCTAAATAAGAATAGAAAAAAATAGAATTAATAGAGTGATAGAAGTAAGGATTTATAAACATATAACTAAAACTATATTCCATTCTCATCAAAAATTTGTTCCTTTGCCGATTGATTAAAGTGGAAAAATGGTTAGCCAATTAGGGGGTTAAGTGATGATCAATTGCCCATTGTCAATGATCAATTATCCATTTAAAAAGTCTTGGTTTTAAAATAATGATATAAAATATGAGAAGGATTATTCTTGGCATACTGGTGGTTTTTATAGCATCACAAGGGATTGCACAGGCACAGGCACAGGCACAGGCTGACAACAAAAATCAACGTTATTTCGACATCAATAAGAATATCGACATTTTTAACTCGGTAGTACGTGAATTGGATTTGTTTTACGTGGACAGTGTAGAGGTGGATAACTTAATACAGAGCAGTATCCGCAATATGTTAACACGCCTGGATCCTTATACCGAATATTACGCGGAAGAGAATATGACCGATCTCCAGTTTATGACGACGGGCGAATATGGAGGTGTCGGAGCAATCATATCTTATAATAACGGACAAGTAGTGATCAATGAACCGTATGAAGGGCTTCCGGCAGATAAGGCGGGACTGAAAGCGGGTGACATCATTCTGGAGATCGACGGAACAGATATGCGAAAATCAACGGTGAAGGAGGTGAGCGACAAACTGAAAGGAACGCCGGGTACATCACTTGAATTGACAATCCGTCGACCAGGAGAAAAGAAGGAAAAAAAATTGAAGATTGCAAGGGAGAAAATCGAAGTCGACCCCATTACATACTCGGGAGTGACCGATGATAAGATCGGTTATCTTCATTTCGGCAGTTTCACGACACGCAGTGCCGACCGGGTGAAGAAAACAGTGCAGGATTTGAAAGAGAAAGGAGCAACATCGTTGATCTTGGACCTACGCGGTAACGGAGGGGGCATCCTCGACGAGGCGGTGGATGTGGTGAATCTATTTGTACCGAAAGGGGAAGAAATCGTATCGACCAAAGGAAAGATGAAGCAATGGGACAGAACCTATCTGACACGCAATCAGCCATTGGATGAAATTATTCCTATTGTTGTATTGATCGATACCGGATCAGCATCCGCATCGGAGATCGTAGCAGGTGGACTTCAGGATTTGGACCGGGCGGTGATCGTAGGCAACCGGTCGTTCGGGAAGGGATTAGTACAAACGCCACGCGACCTGCCGTACGGAGGAAATATCAAGATCACCACTTCAAAATATTATATACCGAGCGGACGCTGTATCCAGGCGCTGGACTATTCGCACCGTAACCCCGATGGAAGCGTGGCACGCGTACCCGACTCATTGACCAACCTATTTCAAACACGCAACGGGCGTGAAGTACGTGACGGGGGTGGAATTACACCTGATATCACCATTCCACAACCTACCGGAGGAACAATTGCTTTTTACCTGATGACGGATAATGTGATATTTGATTATGTAACAGAATGGGTACAACAACACAAGGAAATTGCTCCACCCGATCAATTCAGGCTTCCCGAAAATGATTACGAGGCATTCAAGGAGTTTGTGAAAAAAAGAGATTTCAAATATGACCAGTTGAGCGAGCGTTCACTGCAACAATTAAAAGCCATGATGGAATTCGAAGGATATATGGATGTGGCAAAAGAAGAATTCGCGGCATTGGAGGCGAAGGTACATGCTAATCTAGATCGGGACCTGGAACTCTTTAAAGAGGATATTGCCAGTATAATCGAATCGGAAATCGTGCAGCGGTACTATTATAAGAAGGGAGTCCTCCTGCATCAATTGTCCAGCGACAAAGTGTATGACAAGGCAGTGGAGATCCTGCGTGATCCGGAAATGTACCAATCGATACTTCAACCCCGGCCGGCAAAGGTGCCACCTGCCGCGGAAATAAAGGAGAAACTGAAAGACCAGTATTCGTGAGAAAAGTGCACTCCGCAACAATTATACCGGTGCAGGAAGATTGTCCGGCACAGTAGTCGTTGAGGCTCTTTTGGTCGATCACCACTTTCTTCTGTGTGGATGAGGCATGTATAAAAGTGACTCTCCCACCCTGCTGAAAGGCAAATCCCATATGTGTGACATCCAATCCCTTGAGAGCAGTGGTAAAGGCAACCATGGCCATGTGGGGGATCACAGCCGTTTTACCGGTTATAGACCCTTTGGGTAAATAATAAAATCCACCCCGTTCATTGATCCTGTTTTCTAACAGCTCCATCTCCTTGAGCAACCCATCATCGCTCTTCAATTGTTTGTAAGCATCGCGATGAGTAGTCATAAAATCAATCGTTTTCTCCTCACGGATACCGCCTAATCGGCCAGAGATATTTCTCAACAACCCTTTCTTCTCATTATCATAAAGCCAATCCGTAGTATAATGAAGTCTGGAAGCATACCCTTGCAGGTTACCACCGCGATAACGGATGTATTGCAATTCATGGAGGAAAGTATCAAAACCGGGGTTATCCGAACGGACAGTACGGGCTAATGCAATCACCGACTCGACGAAAGTGGTACAATCGAACTCACGCAAATTAACGATCAATCTCTCTTCGCCGGTTGTCT
>JBAYRG010000081.1:0-10702 GCA_041676805.1 Proteiniphilum sp. | reverse complement strand
TTCCGTTTTTCGTGATCGTTATTATATTTATCGTTATTATTGTGCTACTCTCAATCTTTTCTAAAGGAGGAGACCATCATATCGGTGGTGGCGGTCATCGGACAAATTCTCCTCCTATTTTTTTCCCACCAATGGGAGGTGGACGAAGAAGTGGTGGATTTGGAAGCGGAAGCGGCTGGAGCGGCGGAGGAACAGGCGGTTTCGGCGGCGGAGGTGGAGGACGATTCGGCGGCGGAGGTGCCGGGGGGAGTTGGTAATATGGAGAAGAAAAAATTAATCACCATCCTGGGTCCCACCGCAAGTGGAAAAACCACATTGGCAACCCAATTGGCCTATACCCTCGATGGCGAAGTCATAAGCGCCGACTCCCGCCAGATATATCAGCAGATGGATATTGGCACAGGAAAAGACCTTTCAGAATACACTATAAAGGGAAATTTTATCCCCTATCACCTTATCAACATCCGTCAACCGGGTGAAAAATACACCCTTTTTGACTATCAACATGATTTTCATAGCGCCCAGAACAATATCCTAAGCCGTAACAAAACGCCCATTCTTTGCGGTGGTACCGGACTTTACATCGAATCGGTACTAAAAGGTTATAACCTACCCGACGTACCGGCTAACCCGAAACTAAGAACGGAGTTGGAAGGAAAATCACTCGAAGAGTTGGCCAATATTTTGCAAAGCTACCGCCCATTACATAACACCACCGATACCGATAGTAAAAAAAGAGCAATCCGGGCTATCGAAATAGAAAAGTACAAATTAGAACAGGAGAATTCTACCACCCTATTTCCTCCCATAAAGAGTATTATTTTGGGACTTGACATCGACAGGGAACTCCGGCGAAAAAAAATCACCGCCCGCCTGCATGCCCGGCTTCAGGAGGGAATGATCGGGGAGATAGAAAAAATACTCGATTCCGGAGTTCCACCCGAAGAGCTGATCTATTATGGATTGGAATATAAATTTGTGACGCTCCATGTGATTGGCAGTCTAAGTTACGAAGAGATGTCTCGACAATTAGAGATAGCCATCCATCAATTCGCAAAAAGACAGATGACATGGTTTAGAGGTATGGAGCGCCGCGGATTTGTTATCCACTGGATAGACGCATCCCTACCTGTGGAGCAAAAACTACAACTGGCGCATTCTTTTATAGCAAAAGAGGAAAGAATAAAGAATAAGAGTGAAGAGTGAGGCTATAATCTTGTTGAGGCCTTAAGAAAAACTATATAAATGCATGCAAATCGGGGTGAAAATTGTAATTTTGTGGTTTAGGTAACGACGCACCCCAAAAAGAGGCTCGCGAGGCGGTTCCCTCAATAATCCAATTTTAACAATTAACACGGATGATTAAAGGAATATTTCCCGTTGAGAAGTTCAAACAACTCAACACTCCATTTTACTATTACGATATAGAATTATTACGTGCTACTCTCGAGACAATCAAAAAAGAGACCGGGAAGAAGCCTTTTCATGTGCATTATGCAGTGAAAGCGAATGCCAATCCGCGCATTTTGAGAGAGATCGCCTCTTTCGGGTTTGGAGCCGACTGCGTGAGCGGCAACGAAATATTGGCAGCGCTGGAATGTGGATTCACCCCGGACAAGATCGTTTTTGCCGGCGTGGGAAAAAGTGACCGCGAAATTCTAATCGGGCTTGATAACGATATCTTCTGTTTTAATGTTGAATCGATTCCCGAACTGGAGGTGTTGAACATATTGGCAGGCACAAAGGGAAAAATGGCAAGGGTGGCATTCCGTATCAATCCGAATATCGATGCACACACTCACAAATATATCACTACCGGACTGACAGAAAATAAGTTTGGCATCAACGAGCAGGATCTTCCCCGGATACTGGAAGTGATGAGGGGATCGTCAAACCTTCAACTAACCGGTATTCATTTCCATATCGGATCGCAAATCACCGATCTCAAATCGTTTGAAGATCTTTGTGTAAAAGTGAAGGAACTACAGGAATGGTTTCACACACAGGGAGTGAAACTGCCTATTATCAATGTAGGAGGAGGATTGGGAATAAACTATCAACATCCTAATCATATCCCGATGGCAGACTTCGAATCCTACTTCCGACTCTTTGAGAAAAACCTGCCACTACAGTCAAATCAAGAGCTTCATTTCGAACTGGGACGCGCGGTAGTGGCTCCCTGTGGCTCACTCATATCACGAGCGCTCTTCGTAAAAAAGGGCATTCAAAAGAAATTCTTGATCCTGGATGCGGGAATGACCGATCTTATACGCCCGGCTCTCTACCAGGCCTTTCACCATATAGAGAATATCACCTCCGAAAAAGAACCGGCACTCTACGATGTGGTGGGTCCTATCTGCGAATCGAGCGATCTCTTCGCTGAACAGATCATGCTTAACGAAAGTGCCAGAGGAGACCTTATCGCTATCCGCTCCGCCGGCGCATATGGAGAAGTCATGGCATCCCGATACAACTGTCGCGACTTACCTCTGTCTTACTTCTCCGATCAACTTTAAATTATGACAATCGATCAACTCACCCCGACAGAATGGATACTGGGAAGCACATTATTGCTTTGCTTCCTGATACAACTCTTTTTTTGGTTGTTCTTCTATAAACGACCTTATAGCTATCAAAAAAAGCAAAAAGAGCCATCTGTATCTGATGAAATGTTGCCCGCTATCTCGGTTATTGTCACTTCTAAAAACAGCGCAGAGGAGTTAGCACGAAACCTGCCATTCATCATTGAACAAGATTATCCCAATTTTGAAGTCATTGTGGTAAACCGGGGATCTACTGATGATACCGACATGGTACTGAAAGCTGCAGAGCAGAAATACCCCCGGCTTTATCACACTTATGTGCCGGCTGGGGCAGACGGTATCAATGAAAAGAAACTGGCGCTCACACTGGGTATCAAAGCAGCTAAAAACGATTATTTGCTATTTACCGAAGCCTATTGCAGGCCTTGCTCCAAACAATGGATAAAAGAATATGGAAAAGAATTCACACAAGGCAAGGAGGTTATTTTAGGTCTCAGCCGGTTAGAGATCTCTCCAAAAACAGCATTACGGGGTTTTATGCTATATGATAACCTCATTCATCATCTAAAATTTCTCTCCATGGCTATTCTGCGAAAACCATTCATGGGGATTGGTCGTAACCTGGCTTATAAAAAAGAGCTTTTTTTCAAGAACAAGGGCTTCTCTTCCATATTGAATTTGGAAGGAGGAGAAGATGACCTCTATATCAACAGAATTGCTCCTGAAAAAAATATAGGTGTGGTGCTTTCCAGGGAGAGTTTGACCGAAACTGACAGTGTGAAGCACTTTTCCATGTGGCGTACATTGAAGTCAGGATATCTTTATTCAAAACAGTATTACAAAGGATTTTTCTTCCGTTTATTCGGACTGGAAACACTCTCTAAATATCTTTTTTATCTCTCATCGATTTGTGTTATTGCATTGGGAATAACAACCGACAACCATATACTGACAGCTTTTTCCCTGTTACTTCTTGTAATCAGATATGTAGTTCAATGGAGGATAATCACCCTAAACAGCCGCCTCTTTGGTGCAGGAAAATACCATATTAATCTCCCCTTTTACGATATCTTCCAACCTCTAAATAACACCTGCTTCAGGAGATATGCCGCCAAGCGGAACAGGTCGAGAAGGTAAATAAAGACATGACAAGAATGACAAATAAAAGCCACTAAAAACCGATATAAAGAGAGATCATATAAGAGACAAGAAAAGGTAAACCCGTCAATCTGTCAGTCAAAACAGCTCTGTCTGAAACGAATAGGGTTAAATCGGGTTAATCACTCCCCGTTTGCGTTAAAAGTGTTAAAAAGCCAATCTGTAGCTAAAAAAACCGCATATTATTTGTCATATATTTGCAGAATATAGGATGTGTCTCAGATAAGTTCAAACAAGTTTGACTTCTCTTTCGACTTTCACTATATTAGTATAGTTATTAATGATAAAACCAACAATCAGAGAATATGAACACAGGAAGTAGTAAAAACGTATTCATCATCGTATTAGTAGCCATTGTAAGTTCAGTTGTCACTTTATTGGGTTACAATGTGATAAGCAAGAGCAACGGAAATAACAGATTCTCCGGGTTATCAGGAGAAAGGATTTCAGAAGAGGTCAAGGCTTACGCCAACTCCTTTGAGCAGGACAAGAATGTAGTGCTTACAAACATCACCACTTCGGATGGTTATCCCGATTTTACAGAGGCAGCTGCCAAGTCGGTCGACGGAGTAGTACATGTGAAAACTACCACAATAAGTCAACAACAATACATCAATCCGTTCGATTTCTTCTTCGGGTTTGGAGACCGTATGCCTTCCCAACCCCGTGAACAGGTAGGATTCGGTTCAGGTGTGATCATTTCCAAAGATGGGTACATTATCACCAACAATCACGTGGTGGATAAAGCCAATGAAGTATCTGTCACCCTAAATGACAACCGGGAATTCAAAGCCAAAGTAGTCGGGACAGACCGCATGAGCGATGTTGCACTACTCAAGATTGAAGGAGAAGACTTCCCCTATCTCACATTCGGGAACTCCGACGCCCTGCGGGTGGGGGAATGGGTATTGGCTGTAGGAAACCCATTCAATCTGACCTCTACGGTCACTGCCGGCATCGTGAGTGCAAAGAACAGAGGTAACGTTATGGGAGGTGGATTGGGAATCCAATCATTTATCCAGATCGACGCGGCAGTCAACCCCGGAAATAGCGGCGGGGCGTTGGTGAATACACGTGGGGAACTGGTAGGTATCAACACCGCTATTTACTCGCAGACCGGTAATTTCGCAGGGTATGCCTTTGCCGTACCCATCTCCATCGCAGGTAAGATAGCCGCCGACCTGAAAGAATATGGAACAGTACAGCGCGCCCTGCTGGGAATCCAGGCACCCAACATTGAAAATATCAGGCGTCAGGATCCTGAAAAAGCACGTGAATTGTCACAAATCAAAGGTGTCTTGGTAGAAGATTTCAGTGATCGTAGTGCTGCCAAAGCCGCCGGCATCCAAAAGGGAGATGTGATTACCGCCATCAACGATGTGACTATCCACAATTTTGCAGAATTACAAAGTCAACTGAATAGATACCGTCCTGGAGACAAGATCAGCGTAAAGGTTGACCGTGGCGGTAACAGCAGATCATTCAACGTGGAGTTGACAAACGATGAAGGAAATACCGAAATAACGAAAGCTTCAAGTGCGGTGAGTTCTTTGGGTGCCAAATTTAAGGAAATACCTGATGAGAGAAAAAAATCACTGGGTATCTCCGGCGGGATTGAGGTGGAAAGTGTGGAAAGCAGCGGACTTTTCAGGAAAGAGGGGATCAACAAAGGATTTATCATCATGAGGATCAACAATACTCCCGTCAACAGTGAGAGTGATATAGCTAACATTGTAGCAGCCACCAATAATAACCAGGATAAAGTGTTGCTCGTAGCAGGCTTTTACCCGAACGGAAGAACGCAATATATCGCCATTGATTTGACAAACAACCGATGAATGCCTACTAATAAAAGTTAATCTCGACTTTTTAAGTAACAAAAAAGTGGTCATTCGTGTTTTATAACAAAGGAATAGGGTATCACACCAGATTCCTTTGTTATAGTTTATTGAGAGGGCTGTTTAGTTCAATGTCAGAAATATTTTGTACTTTTGCACCCCGAAATAATAGATCACAAGCCAACTTAGTAAGGATTAATTATAAATGAGACAATTAAAGATTACAAAATCAATCACAAACCGGGAAAGCGCTTCTTTGGACAAATACCTCCAAGAGATCGGCCGTGAAGACCTGATCACCGTGGAGGAAGAGGTCGAATTGGCACAAGCCATTAAAAGAGGTGATCGCCAGGCACTGGAAAAACTCACCAGAGCCAATCTCCGTTTTGTGGTATCGGTAGCCAAACAATATCAAAACCAAGGATTGAGTTTACCCGACTTGATCAATGAGGGTAATCTCGGTTTGATTAAAGCGGCCGAAAAGTTCGATGAAACCAGAGGTTTTAAATTTATCAGTTATGCCGTTTGGTGGATTCGTCAGTCAATCCTGCAAGCACTAGCCGAACAGTCTAGAATTGTCAGGTTACCATTAAACCAGGTAGGATCACTCAATAAAATAAGCAAGGCTTTTCAAAAATTTGAACAAGAGAATGAACGGAGGCCTTCCGCTGAAGAATTGGCTCTGGAACTGGATTTGTCAGTAGAAAAAGTAACCGATTCACTCAAAGTGTCGGGTCGCCATATCTCTATGGACGCTCCTTTTGTGGAAGGTGAAGACAATAGCCTGTTGGATGTATTGGTGAACGATGACGCACCGGTTGCTGACCGCACACTAATTAACGAATCACTCCAGAAGGAGATTGACAGGGCACTCTCCACACTTACCGAAAGGGAAAGCGATATCATTAAAATGTTTTTCGGCATTGGATGTCAGGAAATGACTCTTGAAGAGATCGGGGATAAATTCCAGTTGACACGTGAACGTGTCCGCCAGATCAAAGAGAAAGCCATACGCAGACTCAGACAAGATTCCAGAAGCAAATTATTGAAAACTTATCTCGGTTAAGCCCAGATTCTAATTTGTTTGAGAAAAGGAAAGAAAATGGCTTAAGACGCCCTTATCATCATGTTTTTTGGTGATTTTTTACACAAAAATAGACCATATGTAAAAATTAAGTTTTATATTTGTGATCCGAAGTAAGAATGAATTGGCTTCGATGAACATTATTCTAATGGGGATGTTATACATAAAAAGAGTGAAAACTGTGCTCAGTGTATAACACACAAGTAAATAAACGTCAGAAATAATATCGAGTTATTGTAATAAAATGTTTAATTAGAATTTAAATTTATGAAAAAGTTTGGTTTACTTTTATTCTCAGCACTTATTGCTTTCAGCATAAGTGCACAAGAAGTACAAAACGTTTCTCATGGTACAGTGTATCTGAAGAACAAAGGAAGTGATAATTGGTATATAGGTCTTGGCGGTGGAACCAACCTTTACATGACGAAGGGCGAAAGTGATGCCGGAGCAAAAATCGGTGATCGCCTGGGATGGAACGGACAACTTGAGGTCGGACGTTGGAACTCTCCTAACTGGGGCGCCCGTGTAGTCATTGAAGGTGCTCACCTGAAACACGTGGCTATTGACGCAACTCCTGAACACAACTCGGTAGGCGGTCATATAGACCTAATGTATAATATCATCAATGCCTGGGGCAGCTATAATCCTGACAGGGTTTACAGTTTAGTGCCTTACCTAGGTATCGGTTACATGTACGGATTGGACAAAGATTGGAAAAAGCCCAATCCTGATGGCGATTTATTCAAAGGCCAGAATCAGTCATTGACTTACAATGTTGGTTTGATCAACAATTTCCAGCTCTCCAAAAGCGTATCTCTCTTCCTCGAACTGGGTTGGAGAATTTTGCAAGACACTTTCGATGGAAATGCGGTCGGAGAATATAACTATGACAATCTCTTCACCGGTACCGCAGGTATCAAATTCGGCCTTGGTGGAAAACAAGACTTCACTCCTGCCGAACTGATGGATTACAACCTGATCAACGACTTGAACAGCCAAATCAACAGACTGCGTGCTGAAAACGAACAATTGAGACTGAGACCGGAAAGTTGTCCGGATTGTCCTGAAGTTCGACCAACTGTTGTTGAAGAAGCCGTATACGTTCCTAACGTGGTATTGTTCCGCATCAATTCTGCGAAGATTGACAGAGGCCAGCAAGTAAGTGTCTACAACACTGCTGAATACATGAAGGCGAACCCGAATGCGAAAGTAAATATCGTAGCTTACGCCGACAGACAAACTGGTACTCCCGCATACAATTTGGCTCTTTCTGAAAAACGTGCAAGAGCGGTTGCCGATGCACTCACCAAAGACCACGGAATCAATAGTGATCGTATCTCTATCGACTGGAAGGGTGATACCGAACAGCCATATGCAGAAAACAACTTTAACCGTGTTGCTATCTTCTTCGTTGACTAAGATAGAATATCACAACAAATAAAAATATCCCGGCAATTGGCCGGGATATTTTTATTTGCGAAAATACCAATCCAGTTATAATTAGTAGTCTTAAGTTAAGAATCTTAGAGGGATTGGAGAAATTTCAACAGCCGTCACACTCTTTACTCTTTACTCTTTATTCTTTACTCTTTACTCTTTAATATACACCCGTTTTACCCTTGGAGAAATAGATGTCAATATCTCATAGGGGATAGTACCAATACTTTCCGCAAGCTCCACAACAGACAACTCTCCACCAAATAAAACAACCGCATCCCCCTCTTCTACTTCAATATCAGTTACATCCACCATACAAAGGTCCATACAGACATTCCCTACAATAGGCGCGAATTGTCCGTTAATAAGCACTTTCCCCTTTCGGTTTCCGAATTGTCGATCCAATCCATCCGCATAACCAAAACGTATCGTAGCAATACGGGCATCATGATCCAGTTTTTCCCTTCTCCCGTAACCAATAGTTTCGTTTGAGGAGACAACCTTTATTTGTAAGATAGTCGTTTTCAATGTACAGACATTCTTAAGTCCCGGTAAACCAGTTGCACTGACGCCATATAATCCGATTCCCAAACGAGCCATGTCCCACTTAGTATCCTGGAAACGTTCCATGCCTGCCGAATTGAGTATATGTTTATAAATGGGATAACTGAACGCCTTCTCAATTTCTACTGCCACTTCCCTGAATATCTCCATCTGACGATGCGTAAAGTCATCAAAATGCCAACTTTCGCTTGCCGATAGGTGAGAGAAGAGAGAGCGAATTTTCAAACCTTTTTGCTTCTTAAGTAACGATATCATCTCCGGGATCTGTTCCGGAAGAAATCCCAACCGATGCATACCAGTATCAATCTTCAAATGAATCGGGTAGTCTGTAATTCCTCTTCGTTCCGATTCCTTGATAAATGTTTCCAAAATTCTAAAATTGTAGATCTCCGGTTCCAGACTTGCAGTGAAGAGCTCTTCAAAACCGTTCACTTCAGGATTTAACACAATCAATGGCAATGAAATCCCCTCTTTCCTAAGCTGAATCCCCTCCTCTGCCACAGCTACTGCCAGATAATCACAACGATGGTATTGAAGTGTCTTGGCAATCTCCACAGCACCTGCGCCATACCCGTTGGCTTTCACCATGCAAACCAGTTTCACATCTGGTAGCAAACGCGATTTATAAAAATTGAAATTATGTACCAATGCATCCAAATCTACTTCCAGCACTGTCTCGTGTATACGCTCCTCAATAAGAGCACCGATCTGTTCAAAATGATATCTCCGCGCTCCTTTCAACAAGATTAATTCATGATTGAAATTTTTCCATTCGTCCGAAGAGATGAACTGATCCGTTGTCAAGTAAAAAGATTTCTCCTGTATTGAAAACAGATCCTGATAGGCAGTGATATCCCGGCCTATACCTATCAACTTTTCCACACCACTTTGCTCTATCATCCCCGCCACTTTTTTATAGAGAGTTCCGGGGGGAGTTCCTGTCTGAAGAATATCAGAGAGGATTAAAGTCTTCTTCAAATGCCGGTCAACCTTACGTTGCTGTTGGAAATCAAGCGCAATTTTAATGGAATTGATATCGGAGTTATAGGTGTCATTGATAATAATAGAATTCTCTTTCCCTTTACGAACATCCAGTCGCATAGCCACCGGCTCAAGAATAGCCATCCTGGAGGAAATATCAGCGGGCGAGACATGCAGATAAAGTGCAACAGCGAGACAACTGATGGCATTCTCAATTGAAGCTTCATCGGTGAAGGGGATGGTGAAGGAGTCATCAAAATCGAGTAATGAATAGTTGATCACTGTATTCTCTCCTTTCTTTTTTACAGCAGAGATATACAAATGCGCGTCCCTGTTTTTTCTTGACCAGGTAAAAGTCTTCTGCGAAAGTACCATCTGATCCACACATTCGGACACCAAATGGTTATCCTCATCAAAAATAAATAGATCACAATTGACAAAAAGTTCCAGTTTTTCCATGATCTTCTGCTGCAAAGAGGCAAAATTTTCCTGATGAGCCTCTCCTATTTTTGTCAATATCCCGATAGTAGGACGGATAACCGGTTCGAGTTTCCCCATCTCCTCCGGCATCGATATACCCGCTTCAAAAATACCCAACTCCGCCTCATCATCTAATTGCCAAACCGAGAGCGGCACACCAATCTGTGAATTGTAACTCCTGGGTGAACGGGTAATATTATAATTCTTATCCAGTATCTGGTAAAGCCATTCTTTTACAATAGTTTTACCGTTACTGCCAGTAATTCCAATGATAGGTATATTGAATTTTCTCCTGTGATAAATCACAAGCTTTTGTAATGCCGACAAGCTATTTTTCACTTTCAGAAAATTAGCATCAGAGAAATCCGCCCATCCTGGTAAAATTTTAGATACAACAAAATTACGCACACCCTTTTCATACAGTTCACTTACAAAAATATGGGCATCATTACTTTTTGTCTCAAGTGCGAAAAAAAGTGTCTCAGCCGGCAGTGTCAGCTGCCGACTATCAGTCAACAAAATCGTTATTTTATCTGATCGCTGCTTGCTAACCGGAACACCCAATACAGTCTCTATCTCTTGTATATTATATTGCATAGAATTAATTTACTGATTTG
>JBAYRG010000080.1:0-10717 GCA_041676805.1 Proteiniphilum sp. | reverse complement strand
TCCCTGTTTTCCACAAGGGGAACCCACATGGGACATGCTTCGCCTGTTACGGTTATATGGGGATAAAGCTTTGTAATCTCCAATTCATATGATCCCGAGCGAATGGTTCCCTCTGTGCCCAGAATACCTATATGGCCACTTTCCGAAAAAGTTGCCACAGATTCCGCTGTAGGACGAATCACACCTAAGACCCTTCTCGATGGATCGATCTTCGGAAGATTGACTTGCTGAATAGTTCTTAATGCTTTCGCCGAGGCTGTATTGCAGGCAAGGATTACCAGATGGCATCCTTGCCTGAAAAACCACTCTACTGCTTCGAGTGTAAACTGGTATACTCGTTCAAATGAACGACTACCATATGGAGTGCGTGCATTATCCCCCAGATAGATATAATCATACTCCGGCATCAGCGCTCTTATTTCGGATAATACCGTAAGTCCGCCGTATCCTGAGTCGAAGATACCGATAGGTGCCACGTTTTGTTGAGTATTTTATTTAGCGAATACCTAATTTCGACTTTACATAAGGATTGGCATTTACCGCATCAGGCGATACAAAAGCGATCCCGGGATTGGCCAAATCGTAAATTACAGTATATCTTTGCTCAATACCGACAGCGTGAATAGCATCATTTATTTTTTGTTTCAGAGGCTCCAATAATCCTTTCTCCTGATTTTCAATATCTTTCTGAGCCAATTCCATGAATTGATTTATTCTATTTTCCAGTTCGGTAAGTTCCTGCATCCTGCGAAGCTTGATATTCTCTGAGAGAGAGGTCTGATAAGTGATATAGTCGGAGTACTTTTTGTTGTAATCATTCTGCATCAGCTCCAGCTCTTTTTCATAATTCTCACTTAATGTAAGCAGTTGCTGTGTGGCCTGTGCTTTTTCAGGCATTTGATCCAATAGCTCGGTTGTATTTACGTAGGCAACAGATACCTGTGGTAATACCTGTGAAAAAGCAGTTCCACCGACCAATGAAATAAACAGGATAAGCGTGAAAAAAACTTTTTTTGTCATTGTCAACTATTTTATAAAGTGAATATTCAATTGTTATCTCCTGGTTGCAATTGTAATTTTTTTCTATTTTCTGTGTGTTGTGACCGCACCCGCTTTGTGATGGACAGATGCGGCCACTCTCAGGATAGAAATTAAAATTACAATGTCAACTGGTTACATAAATAAAGTCCCTGAATCTTCCACAGTTCAAAGTGGAAGATTCATAACGGGTGTTTTTATAGTTTTTTCTTTACTTCAGTCTCTTCGTATGCTTCAACAATATCACCCACTTTGATGTCATTGAAATTGCGTATGGTGACACCACACTCGTAACCTGATGTAACTTCTCTCACATCTTCTTTGAATCGTTTCAACGATTCCAGTTCTCCGGTGAAGATCACAATACCGTCGCGGATAAGACGAATACGGCTCGAACGCTTTATTTTACCGTCACGTACCATACATCCGGCCACAGTACCCACTTTCGATATTTTAAACACCTCCAGTACTTCAACGTTACCGGTAATCTCTTCCTTGATATCGGGAGAGAGCATACCTTCCATCGCTGCCTTCACCTCTTCGATCGTATCGTAGATAATAGAATAGAGACGAATGTCTACTCCCTCTTTCTCTGCTTCTTTACGTGCCCCAAGTGAAGGTCGCACCTGGAACCCGATGATAATAGCGTCGGAAACAGCAGCTAAGCTGACATCCGATTCTGAGATTTGTCCTGCTGCCTTGTGGATCACATTGACCTGGATCTCTTCAGTGGAGAGACGTATCAATGAGTCGGAGAGTGCCTCTACCGATCCGTCCACATCCCCTTTCACGATGATATTCAATTGCTGGAAGCTGCCGATAGCGATGCGGCGTCCGATATCATCGAGTGTAAGCATTTTTTGTGTACGTATCGATTGCTCCCGTTGTAATTGCTCCCGCCGGGTGGCGATTGACCGTGCTTCCTGTTCGGTTTCCATTACATTGAAAGTATCCCCGGCCTGTGGTGCCCCATTTAAACCCAGTATCAGTGCTGGTTCTGACGGTCCGGCCTCTTCAATACGCTGATTACGCTCGTTGAACATCGCTTTCACACGCCCGAAAAAGGAGCCTGCCAATACGATATCGCCCTGTCTGAGCGTACCGTTCTCTACCAACACGGTGGCCATATAACCTCTTCCCTTATCGAGTGACGATTCAATGATAGAGCCTGCGGCTCTCCGGTCCGGATTGGCTTTCAATTCCAACAGATCTGCCTCGAGCAATACTTTTTCCAGTAGTTCATTGATGCCGACACCCCCCTTGGCTGAAATATCCTGTGATTGATATTTTCCTCCCCAGTCTTCTACCAAGTAGTTCATCTCGGCCAGTTTCTCTTTTATCTTTTCCGGATTAGCTCCCTGTTTGTCGATCTTGTTGATGGCAAACACAATAGGTACTCCGGCCGCACCTGCGTGGTTAATAGCTTCTACCGTTTGTGGCATCACATTATCATCTGCTGCCACAATAATGATGGCTACGTCGGTCACTTTTGCTCCGCGCGCGCGCATGGCGGTAAAAGCTTCGTGTCCGGGTGTGTCGAGGAAAGTAATCTTACGTCCATCGGACAACTGTACATTGTAAGCTCCGATATGTTGTGTGATACCTCCGGCTTCACCGGCAATTACGTTGGTACTACGGATACTGTCGAGTAATGAAGTTTTTCCGTGGTCCACATGCCCCATCACCGTAACAATGGGAGGTCGTGGTATCAGGTCTTCGGGAGCATCCTCCTGCTCCGCGATCGCTTCGATTACATCAGCACTTACGTATTGGGTCTTGAAACCATATTCCTCGGCAACGATGTTTATGGTTTCTGCGTCAAGACGCTGATTGATAGCTACCATTACCCCTAAACTCATACAGGTGGAGATTACATTGGTGACAGGGATATTCATCATATTGGCTAAATCGTTTGCCGTAACAAACTCCGTCAGCTGTAATATGCGGCTTGCCTTTTCCTGCTGTTTGAGCTCCTCCTGTTGCTTTTGGGCACTGGCTTCTCGTTTTTCGCGACGATACTTTGCACCAGCTTTTTTTCCTCTCTTTTCTGTGAGGCGTGCAAGTGTCTCTTTTATCTGTTTTTGTACGTCTTCTTCACTGACTTCGGCCTTAAGCGGTTTTCTGAGCGACAATTTTTTATTATTGCTTCTGGAACCCTGATTGTAGGTAGTCGGCTTGTCAATATTTACCTGACCTGAACGAATCCGTTTTCTCTTTTTCTTTCCGCTATCATTATCACTTTCAGAAGTGCTTGGCTGCTTTTTCTTTTCATCAATAGCCTCCTTCTTCAGTTGCTTTACCTTTTCTTCTTTCAATTTTTTATTGTCAAGGGCTTTCTGTTCGCGTTCAAGGCGTTCTTTCTTCCGTTGTGCTCTCGACTTTCTGGGTGGTCGGGTGCGATCATTGATAGAGTTCAGGTCGATAGAACCTTTTACCACAATGTTGGATTCCAGTTTATTGTTATGTAACCGGAATACTGAGTCGGACTTAGTTTCATCGGTTTTTTCTTTCGCTTCAGAGTCATCTCCAGATGTCTCTGAAGCCGTGATATCTGTTACAGATTCGGATTCCGGTTTCATCACTATTTTTTCCGGGTCAGTTGTTTTCGTCTCTGCTTGATGGACTATCTCTTCTTTTGTTCCTTCGGATTGTTCCTTCGTTTTCTCTTTAGGACTCTTCTCTGTCTCCTCTTCAGATTTTTCTTCTGTCTGAGGAGGAGCCACCTCCTCAATCGGAGTCGGCTCAATGGAAACTTCTTCTGTGGGAGCCAGTTTTTCTATTTCCAGCTCAGGTTGTGATTCCACTTCCGGAAGATCCGGAGTAACGATCTCTTTCTTACCTTCTTCCATCGGTTCTTCTTTCACCGGCTCTTCACTCTTCGGTTCGCTTTTCTTTTTATGAAGGTTGTCGAGATCTATACTGCCTACGACATTGAAATGAGGTCTCAATTCGTCTGGTATCTCTGTCTCTATAACTTCTTTTTCTACTTTTTTTCTGGGAACTTGTTGTTCTGGAAGTTCATATCCCTCGATAGCCACAGTCTCCCGTTTTTCTTCACGACGATGCAACTTCTCACGGGTGATAGTCGCTTCTTTACGTATGTTTTTGTCTTTACCGAATTCGGCAATCAGTATATCATGCTGTTCATCCTCAATTTTAGCGTTGGGATTTGCTTCTATTTCGATACCTTTCTTGTGTAGAAATTCAACAAGTGTGTTGATCCCTACATTTAAATTTTTTGATACTTTTATTAGTCTTACAGGCATATATCTCTCCTAACCTTTACTCTCTTTTTATTCTGTGAACAGTATCTGTATTAATTTTGGCCGGAATTGGGCTGAGGTTAATGGTTCTCCTCTTCTTCGCTATCCATTTCTACATCCATCTCTGCATCTATGTCTAAATATGGATCCGTGTCGGCATTTGTATCTAACTCCATCTCTACGTCCATGCCAGGATCTGTTTCTGTATCCATGTCTGCATCATCCTCTTCTTCAAACTCGTAGCGTAAGATGGCCAATACTTCATCTACTGTGCTATCTTCCAAGTCGGCCTCCCTGATAATCTTTTCACGTCCCATTGCGAGTACGTTCTTGGCGGTGGAGCAGCCGATCTTCTTCAATTGGTCGATCACCCAACCATCAATTTCGTCGCGGAATTCATCCAGGTAGATATCCTCTTCATCTGCTTCATCGATGATATCACGGAATACTTCAATATTATAACCGGTGAGCATAGAAGCCAGTTTGATATTGGCTCCTCCCTTTCCAATGGCAAGGGAAACTTCCTCCGGATTGAGGAATACCTCGGCACGACGCTCCTCCTCTCTTACGGTGATAGAATTGATCCTTGCCGGACTTAATGCCCGCTGGATATATAAGATGGTATTGTTTGTGTAATTGATCACATCGATATTCTCATTTCGCAATTCACGCACTATGCCGTGAATACGAAATCCTTTCATTCCCACACAGGCTCCTACCGGATCGATGCGGTCATCATAAGCTTCTACAGCCACTTTGGCTCGTTCTCCAGGGATACGGGCAATACCCTTGATAGTGATTAACCCGTCTGCAATTTCGGGAATTTCCTGTTCAAACAGCCGCTCAAGGAATACGGGTGATGTGCGTGAAAGGATGATCCTGGGGTTATTATTCTTATTCTCAACTCTTGCTACCACGGCACGGGCATGTTCTCCCTTCCGGAAAAAATCGCTGGGTATCTGTTCCGTCTTGGGTAGAATTAACTCATTATGCTCATCATCGAGCAGTAACAATTCCTTTTTCCATACCTGATAGACCTCTCCGGAGACAATTTCTCCTACCTTTTCTTTGTATTTGTTATAGAGGTTGTCTTTTTCCAGTTCCAATATCTTGGATGCTAATGTTTGCCTGATGTTCAAGATAGTACGGCGTCCAAAGTGGTCAAGTGATACCTCGTCAGTAACCTCTTCACCTACCTCAAAATCCTCATCGATCTTTTGTGCTTCCGACAGGCTGATTTCTAAATTGGGATCCTCCAACTCATCATCTTCCACCACTACCCTGTTACGCCAGATTTCCAAGTCGCCCTTGTCGGGATTAATGATGATATCATAGTTTTCATCCGTACCGTTATTTTTGGAAATGACATTGCGGAACGATTCTTCAAGCACGCTGATGAGTGTGGCTTTATCGATATTCTTCAGCTCGTTGAATTCAGAAAATGTATCGATGAGACTGATGGTTTCTTTTTTCTTACCCATATTTTATTTAAATCGTATAAGATATTTTGTATGTTTTACTTCATCAAACGTGAAGTGGATATCTTCCTCTACTTCAATTTTACGTTTGGCACCTTCGGGTTTTACTTTTTTTGTGACAGAGAGAGTAAATCCGTAGTCATCAGACGATTTCAACGTGCCGATAATTTTCTGGCCGTTTTTGCAAAGCACCTCTACTTCCTTGCCTTCATGTTTTTTGTATTGACGCAATATTTTGAAGGGTGATGAAAGTCCTGCTGATGTGACAGTTAATTCGAAATCTTCCCTGTCACGGTCGAGTTTCGACTCCAAATATCGACTTAGTGCAACACAATCGTCAATATCCACTCCATGATCATTATCAATTTCAACGGTAATTGTATTATCCGTACTAACCAAAATGTCCGTCAAATAGTTTGGCGAATCGTCCAAGTATTGTTTTGTGAAATCAATAATCAGTTTCTTTTCGATCATATTTTATCTATACAAATGTCTCATTCAATAAAATCCACACACAAAAATAAGACTACAATATCTTGTGTCTCGATTCAACTACGTCAGACTATTTGAGTCGCCTTCGCTCCTCAATTTTCAATTCTTCGGCCGGCAGAGCCAAACCGAAATTCGCTTCTGCACCTGCTTAATGAAATAGTGCTTGGTTCTTGATTCTATGTTTGTATGAACAAAAAAGGAAGCGGTGTCTCCTGCTTCCCTCTTTCTTTACGAGTGCAAAGATATTATTTTCAAACGGATTCACAAAATCTTTATGGCTTTTTTTGTTTGTCTGATCTCCTGTTTGGTGCGACTGTCTGTGATATTATCGAAATATAGTGAAAGGTGAGGGCAATCTTGGATGCTTGTATAGGAAGATTGCCAAACCGCATCCTATATTCTACAAAAATAATGTGTAATTTTGTCTCCCGATAAAAATATATACCTTGGACAAATGAGAGATGTATACTACCAAACTAATGAATTGAAAGTATGGAGAGAGCAGATATCGATAAGATTGTATATGACAAGAATGTAATTGATTTCGTCACGATTGCGGTGGAGGTTTGTCTCTTTTTGGAAAAAAATGAACCTCTTCCGCGTGAGGAGTGGGTAGACCGATTGTTGAAAATGCTTCCCCTTTTGTATGTGAAGGCGCTTTTGCTTCCTGAGGCTGTTTCTGGGGAGGAGGAGCTCCCTGCCACTTTTGTGCGGGAGGAAGACTATTCGCGTGTAGTGAAAGTGTTGTCGGAGGCGATGGGAGAGGAGGATCTCTATCTCGATGTCTTTATTGAGGATATGAAATATAGTGACAGGCCCGTATCTACATCCATCTCTGAGAATATTGCAGATATTTATCAGGATATCAGAAATTTTGTATCGGTATATCAGTTTGGCCTTGCCGAACAGATGAATGATGCGCTATATCAATGTAGGGAGAATTTCCGGCTCTATTGGGGGCAGAAATTGGTGAATGTATTGCGTCCGCTGCATGCATTGAAATGTCTGTATCTGGAAAATGAAGATGATGTGACAGATTTATCAGAGGAGGGGTTGTGGGATTGACGATTTCAAAAGAACATGTGGCAGAGTTACCTTTAGAGACATTTAAGGGAGATATAGTGGTTGTTGACCATATTGGGGCAATAGGTGAAGCATGCGATTATCTTTCTTCACAACGCATACTTGGTTTTGATACGGAAACTAAGCCTGCTTTTAAACGGGGGCAAGTGAATAAAGTAGCGCTTATGCAGCTTTCCACGGAGAATGAGTGTTTTTTGTTCCGTTTGAATAGGATCGGCTATCCCGACGAATTGGAAGCGATTATGAGTGATCCGAAAATCAAAAAGATAGGTCTTTCGTTACGTGATGATTTTGCTGCAATCAGAAAACGCTCCGTGCGAAAGCTGGAGAATTTCATCGATTTACAAGGTTTTGTAGATCAATTTGGGATAGAGGACAACAGCTTGCAAAAAATTTATGCGATCCTTTTTGGCAGAAAAATATCTAAAAACCAGCGTGTCTCGAATTGGGAAGCAGAAACACTTACTCCTGCACAACAGTCTTACGCTGCGATTGATGCTTGGGCTTGCCTCCGTATTTATAACCATTTAGTTCAGGAGAAGTGAATCGGTTGAGAAAGCGGAAAAGTGGTTTCTAAATATTTTATGCGTCGAGAAATTAAAATAATAGTATGAATTCTTATAGAGAGATACGGTTACGTCCCGGAAAAGAGGCTTCATTGCAACGCTATCATCCATGGGTCTTTTCAGGTGCCATCGCCCATAAGCCTGAAGATATGATTGAAGGGGAAACGGTGCGGATAGTCTCTGCTGATGGTGTTTTTTTGGGAGTGGGACATTTTCAGATAGGTAGTATTGCGGTACGCATAATGTCTTTCGTAGATGAACCTATAGATGCTCTTTTTTATGAGAGACGCCTGGTGAATGCTTACAAGATGCGTTTGTCACTGAATCTTGTCAGACCCGATAATACAATCTTCAGGTTGGTGCATGGTGAGGGTGATTATCTTCCCGGCTTAATTATTGATATATATGGAGATACTGCGGTGATACAGGCTCACTCGGTAGGAATTCACCAGGATTTGGATCTTGTGACGAATGCATTGAGACAGCTTCTTCCCGTTGATGTAGTGAAGCATCTCTTTTATAAATCGGAAGGAACGCTTCCTTATAAAGCGGGTCTTTTTCCGGAAAATAGTTATCTGTTGGGAGGTGAGGATGTAGATGAAATCGCTGTGGAGAACGGTTTACGCTTCCGTATCGACTGGCTGAAAGGACAAAAGACCGGTTTTTTTGTCGATCAGCGTGAAAATCGCGCGCTATTGGAGTATTATGCCAGAGGCCGCCATGTGCTGAATATGTTTTGTTATACCGGAGGTTTTTCAGTCTATGCCTTGCGGGGAGGTGCTGCTTCGGTTGTATCGGTGGATAGTTCCGCAAAAGCAGTTTCAATGACTGATCAAAATGTATCGCTCAATTTTGGTGAAGACCCTCGGCATAGCTCCTCTTCTGAAGATGCTTTTAAATTTCTGAAACAACTTCCTGAGGGCGAAAAAAATCTTGTTATTTTAGATCCTCCGGCTTTTGCAAAACATCGTGGGGCTATCAATAATGCACTGCAAGGCTACAAAAAATTGAATCTTCATGCACTTGAAAAAATTGCAGTGGGGGGGCTCTTGTTCACCTTCTCTTGTTCGCAGGTAATCTCGGCGGAACAGTTCCGATTGGCAGTTTTCAGTGCTGCTGCCATATCGGGCAGAAAAGTGCGTATCTTGCATCAACTCACCCAACCGGCCGATCATCCCATCAATATTTATCATCCCGAAGGGGAATATTTGAAAGGATTGGTGCTTCAGGTAGAGTGAGAAATGATGGGTTGGATTATAAGTGATTGATTCCTGTCTATAAAGACGGAATTTAAAGGCCGGGTAGCGCAGAGACCAGAGCGATGAAATAGTGGAGGCGGTGAGTAAATGATAACAGAAATTAAAACGAAAAATAGAGGTGTAATATGTTTAAGTATGGTTAAATTCATGCTATTTATTTATTCACTGGTTAAATTATATAAAATATTTAATTTTTACATCCAAGAAGTATGTTTTATAACACAAAAACGCTTATATTTGCATCGTGTTTTTCATGGTATTAGATTTAAGGTTAACAATGAAGATTGGTTGTCGTGAGACAACCTTTCCTTTTTTATAGACTTCGCATTCCAAATTCAAGATTCCAAATTCAAGATTCAAGATTCCGGATTTGTAAAGTGAAAGTGACTTCTCCACTTCCAACTTTATTTATTCGCTTCATCAGCCGTTTTATAAAATATAAACTTGTTGAATGAATGAAATGATGGCATTATTGTTATTTTTGTAATGAAAATGATTTAAATATGGATTTTAGGACAATCATTGATATTTCCGTCTCGGACATAGAGATTAATCATTCCTCCCGGATGATGCTTTTCGGTTCCTGTTTTTCTGAGAATATAGGCAGGAAGCTTTTGCAATTCAGATTTCAGGTGGATGTGAATCCTTTTGGGATTCTATACAATCCCTTTTCCATTTCTGCGGCTATGCAAAGATTATTGTCAGCAACCCCTTTTGAGGAAAGCGATCTTGTATTCAATAATGGACTATATCACAGTTTGATGCACCATGGATATTTTTCTTCTTTCGACAAAACTGCTTGTCTGGAAGGTATTTCTGAACGTTTTGAAAGTGCTGTTTCGCAGCTTGAACAGACAGATCTTTTTTTGATTACTTTCGGTTCAGCTTATCTATACCAGTGGAAGGAGAACGGAGAAATTGCAGCTAACTGCCATAAATTACCCGCCCGTCTATTCCGTCGATTCCGTTTATCGGTAGAAGAGATTACAGAGGAATGGAAAAAGCTGATTTCAATGCTTATGGCCATTCGTCCTGACGTAAAAATACTGTTTACAGTCAGCCCTGTCCGTCACTGGAAAGAGGGAGCACATGAAAACCAGATCAGTAAATCGATACTTCATATGGCAATAGATAATTTAGAACGACTTTTTCCGGGGAATGTACGCTATTTTCCTGCCTATGAGATAATGATTGATGAACTGCGTGATTATAGGTTTTACGATGAAGACATGATGCACCCTTCCTCTTTTGCAATAGATTATATCTGGCATCTTTTCGGCAATACATTCTTTTCCGTTGACACCACTAAAATCAATAAAGAGTGGGAACAGATCCGAAAAGCAATAGAGCATCGTCCGCTTTATCCCGGAACGGAGGCTTATAACACATTTGTAAAGGATACCCGGAGAAAATTGGAGGCTTTTAGACGGAGATATCCTTGGATTTCATGCGACGATATTGATGTGACTGAGTGAGAAGGTGTTTGAGTGGAGAAGTGGAGAACGGGAAGAGTGAGACAATTTGATAAATTAGCAAAT
>JBAYRG010000079.1:0-10770 GCA_041676805.1 Proteiniphilum sp. | reverse complement strand
GTTGGCTTGGGGTGTCTTCTTTGATAGTTGCTTTGAGTACACTCATCGATGAAGGCCTGTAGGGCGGTGGCGTCGCGGGCACCGCTCCAAGGAGTCCTTCTCCTTGATTTCGATACAATTTTCGTCATGTGGTAGTCCTCTGCTAAAGGACAGAGGTTGGATAGGGACTACCACATCGCAACTACCCAACCATCTGCCTTAGCAAATTACTCCACCAGTATAATGTCATCGAGACCATTGGTTCAATGAGAATTTATCAACACGGTGCAGATTAGGTTTTAAAGATTTTTAGAAAATAAACGATGGGTAATATGATGAGTGAGAGAAGAATTGGGTTACTTTCGTTGCAGTGGATGAATAACTACGGAACAATTATCCAAGCATACGCGCTTCAAAAAGCAATTTGGAAGTTAGGTTTTCAATCGGAGTATATATCATACCGCCCAAATCAAGAAAAGAACAAGGTCAATCCTGTCAAACAATTTTTTCACGGATTTCCGGATAGCATCTTCCAAATAATGCCCTATGTAAACAATAGAATTCGTTTCAATAAACTGAATAAAGTCAAAGAAGACAGCACTCTGAGAAATGAACGATTTGAATCTTTCCGTCAAAAAAATATTCGAATTAGTAATAAAATATACACTGATAGTGAACAATTATTAAAAGAACCGCCTGAATATGATATATATATTACAGGAAGTGATCAAATTTGGAGTCCAAATTTGTCATATTCCTGCGAAGCATATATGCTGAACTTTGTAAAAGATGACCATAAAAAGAACGCATATGCTTCGAGTTTGGGAACAGTAAACATACCAAGTAATTATAAAGAACGACTTATACATAATTTAAAAAACTTTTCTAACCTTTCATGCCGAGAAATTTCTGGAGCGGAATATCTAAAAAAAGTATTAGAAAGAGAAGTCGTTGAAGTCTTAGATCCAACAATGTTACTTGATATAGGTGATTTGCTAGATGTGTCCGAAGAACGTATAATACCTGAAAATAAATTCATTCTCTGTTATTTCCTTGGAAATAAAAAATGGCATCGTTCGTATGCAAAGGGATTATCAGAAAGTACGGGCTTCCCATGTTACTATGTCGCTTATGATGCCTTAGAAGTAGGTAGAGAAAATGCATTATGGGATGTAGGACCAGCCGAGTTCATATCGCTCATACATAGAGCATCTTATGTTTGCACAGATTCTTTTCATGGATCAGTCCTAGCAATACTCTTTCATAAAGAATTATATGGTTTTTGTAAGAGAGGTGATTTGGAAAGGACATCGGATAACAGTAGGCTCCATGACTTGTACTTTAAATTTGGTATTGAGGAAAGGTTAATAAAGAAGGCTTGTAATAGAAAGCAATTAGAGGAAATCGACTATTCAGTGGTTGACAAAATACTTCAAAAGAATCGTATAAATTCTAAATTGTATTTGAAAAAAATATTGAAGGCTATATAATGATACCGATAATTTGTGACAAGGCAGAATGTACAGGCTGTGGGGTGTGTGAGAATGTTTGTCCCCAAAAAGCTGTAACAATGAAATATGATGATAACGGCTTTTTGTTTCCTTTTGTTGATGAATTGAGGTGTATAAAATGTGGTAAATGTACCCAGCTGTGTCCGCAAAACAATCCAGGTGAACTTAAACTTAGTCGCAATGAGAGGCCAAAGGCCTATGCCTGTAGGCATAAGAATCCAAAAAATCAGTATACAAGCACATCTGGGGGTGCATTCCACGCAATTGCTGAACATATTATAACAGACAAACAGGGACTGGTGTTTGGTGCGCATTTCAACATAAAGCGCAGGATTGTAGAACATATTTGCATTAGTAATCTTCAGGACCTAGCATCGATAAAAGGCTCAAAGTATATCCAAAGTGAGATGGGTAAAGGTTATTTCGAGGTTCAGAATGCACTCAAAGCGGGAAATTGGGTACTTTTTTCGGGGTGCCCATGTCAAGTCTATGCTCTGTATACTTACCTTGGAAAAGATTATGAACGCTTAATCACAAGCGAGGTTGTTTGTCATGGTGTGGGATCCACAAAGATATTCCAAAAATATGTCAATGAAATTGAGCTGTCTGCAGATGGTGCTATAGAGACCTATGATTTTAGAAATAAAAGTAGAGGCTGGATTAATAAAAGTGTTGCGATTGGTTTTAATGATGGAAGAAAGGTCGTGATTCCATCAAATAAAGACCCGTATATGAGTTGCTTTTACCGACGGGCAATATACAGACAATCATGTTATACATGTTTGTATGCAAAAATACCCAGATGTGCAGATTACACGCTTGGTGATTATTTTGGAATTCCAATAAATATTTTTGGTCGTGAGGGCGATAGTGGTGGAGTTTCTTTACTTCTGACAAACAGCAAAAAAGCAGAAGCATTATTTCTTGAGTTTTGCGATAATCTTATATTTAAGCAAAGAGAGTTGCGCGAAGCAGTTGAAACAAATTCGAATTTGGTAGCTCCATCAAAGCAACCTGACTATTATGATGCATTGTTTCATTCTACGCTGTCTGTCACTGAGATAGCAAACAAGTATTGTACAAGAAATAAGAAAATAGAGCTGAAAGCAAAGTTAAAAGAATTGCTTATTCGACATAATCTATTTAAAGGTAGGTGAAGGATTTGAGGATTTTAGCAGTAATACCCGCTAGAGCTGGGTCAAAAGGGATTCCAAATAAGAACATTCGGTTTGTTAATGGTAAACCATTGGTTGCATATGCAATTGAAAATGCAAAAAAATCCAAATTGATTACTGATATTGTCGTTTCTACTGATTCTCCAGAAGTGAAAATAATTGCAAAGCAAATGGGGGTCAACTGCAAAGACAGGAGCCCAGAGTTGTCAGGAGATGCAGTAACTCTGGATGCGGTAGTTTTTGATGCTGCAAGGGACTATGAAGCTGATTATGTTATTACCATGCAGCCGACTTCCCCAACCCTGAGGTCGGAGACGTTGGATATTGCCATTAATCATTGTATCGAGGGTAAATTTGATACGGTATTGTCCGCTATTAATCGGCCTCATTTGGCATGGATTGATGTTGGCGGTCTAAAAAAAACTGCCTACAAGGAGCGTCTGAATAGGCAGTATCTTCCACCGTACTACATTGAAACAGGAGCGTTTTTCATCTCTAAAGGAAGTGTAGTAACGCCGAACTCTAGATTTGGCCAAAGAGTTGACGTCTTTGAGATTCCATCAGATGAAGCAATAGATATCGATACATATGACGACTTGAGACAAGCGGAGAGGGTCTTGGAGAAACAGAAAATTGCAATCTATGTCAATGGTAACAATACTAGAGGTATCGGACATATATACAGAGCTCTGGAACTTGCTGACGAATTTTATGCGAATCCTGATATTTATTATGATGAAAATCAGACCGATAGACACGTATTCGGGTTTACAATGCACAATTTGATTCCTGTGAACGGAATATTTGAACTGTATAAGATACTGAAAGAAAAGCAATATAGTGTTTTAGTGAATGACATACTTACAACGTCGATAGACTACATGATCGGGTTGAAAACAGTGTTACCCAATGCAAAAATCGTGAATTTTGAAGATGATGGAGAAGGTGCATATAAAGCGGATCTTGTCATTAACTCCCTTTATCAGGATGCGGCTTTCTCACAGATGAAAGCTGGTGAAAAGTATTACATTGCTCCAAAAACATTTATGTATTATAAACCAATCAGAATTAATAAGGAGGTTAAGAAAGTCTTCATATCTTTTGGCGGTGCAGACCCTCAGAATTATTCTGATAGATTGTTGAGCATTATTTCAGATGATGAGTATAAATCGTACAGCTTTACCGTCGTCTTGGGTCGGGCAAAACTGAATGTAGACGAACTGATGAGTTATAACCGTTATGAAAACATACAGGTATTATATGATGTAAAAAATATGCCAGAGCTAATGAGTGATTGTGATGTAGGGATAACATCTAGAGGGCGCACTGGTTACGAGTTGGCAATTTTAGGTGTTCCTACAATAGCAATGTCGCAAAACAAAAGGGAAGAAAAGCACGGCTTTGTCAGTAATGAGAATGGGTTTCACTATATTGGATTAAATCCCAGTGATAAAATTATCAAAGCTACGCTTGACATGTACATTAAAATGAGTGTTGAAGACAGAAAGCATTATCAGGATGTCCTGTTGTCTCATGATTTACGGAATGGTCGTTCACGAGTTATGAAACTCATAAATAGCTTATAAAGCGTAGGAGAGTAGGAGGTACATATGAATAGAAAGCCATTTTTAATTGCTGAACTCGGCGTGAATTTTTACGATACTGCAAGGATTAGAGGAGTTACTCCTTTCGATGCTGCTATCGAATATATCGATGCGGCAAAGGCCGCCGGCGCCGATGCAGTGAAATTTCAGTCCTATAAAGCTGATAGCATCGTTTCCAAAAACTCTCCAGCATACTGGGACACGTCCAAGGAGTCTACAAAAACCCAATATGCTCTTTTTATGAAGTATGACAGCTTTAATGAAAATGATTATAGAGCGCTCTGTAAACACTGCAGAGAGGTTGGTATACAGTTTATGTCTACTCCGTTCGACTATAAATCAGCTGATTATCTCCATGATATGGTGGATATATTTAAGATATCGTCTTCAGATCTCAGTAACCTGCCATTTATCAGGCATATTGCGAAGAAGGGAAAGCCAATATTTCTATCAGTAGGGGCATCATATTTAGCTGAGATTGAAGAAGCCGTACGGGTTATGAATGATGAAGGTTGCCACGATATTTGTCTGCTTCATTGTGTTCTCTCATACCCAACGAAGAATTGTGACGCTAATTTAAATAATATAAAGACGCTCAAGCGGATGTTTCCTAACTGTAAGATTGGGTATAGCGATCATACAATTCCGGACCCAACCATGACGATTCTTTCGACGGCATATCTGCTTGGTGCAGTAGTGATTGAAAAGCACTTTACTTTGGATAAGAACTTGCCTGGCAATGACCACTACCACGCTGGAAGTCCGGAAGATTTTCGCAAAGCCCGAGATAATTTTGATTTAATTGGTACGGTCCTTGGAAGTTCAGAAAAAACAGTATTGGAATGTGAGATTATTCCAAGGAGAGAAGCCCGCCGGTCGTTGGTGCTAACTAAAGATATGAAACAGGGCGAAAGGATTACTATCGATGACATCATGCCTAAACGCCCAGGCACAGGCATTTCTCCTAAATTTATTGACATTGTTCTTGGAAGAGAGGTAAAAGGCGATTTTTCAGAAGACACTGTCTTAACTTGGGACATGGTTTAATGTGAGCTCTTCATGAAAGTTACACTCAAGCCCACATTCCGCACCCTTTGAAGACCAAACTCGCCTGAATTATCTCCAGTCCCCTTTTCGGTGTTTTTGCTAAACTTAAATTCTCTAGTAGGGATTTTTACCAATGTTCACAACTTAGCGCCCAACCCCTACAAAAGGTCAACAATTTGACTTGCGGTTGTGGTGGTAGGCCACCTTCCTCTTGTTCTTCGCCCGCTCCACCTTCCTGCCCGGCTTGACCGGGCAGACGAACTTCCTTGCCTTCCGGACTATCCTGTTCATCCGATGCACGAGAATCAGCTTGCTGCGGGCGGTGAAGGCGTGGATGAGATCATCCCTCATGATGCCGATGAACTTGTTGACGTTCATCTGGTACTCCCACTTGTTGTCCTTGCCCTCACGCTCTTTAGGAAGAATATTAAAAACCTCCTTGAGCGCATCTCTTCAGTAGCCTATAAAGATGCAGCAATCGAATTCAGTGATCAGTTACGTGCTGCAGAGAAAGCTTCCAAGAAAGTAGAAGTTGATCTCGATGGGCAGGAAAGTATTCCACAAGTGACAGTGGACATTGAAAACCTCAGAGAGAAACACCCACAAGCGACTATTGTAATGGCATGGCTGTTCGTTGAAGATGCTCTTACACGAAAAATTAATGAATTCGACGGAGAATTGTGGATAAAAGGGATCCAGTCAACACAGAGGAAAATCAATTACCTTTACAAAGAAGGGCTTGTCAATCAGAACGTAGTGAGTTTCTATCGTGAATTAGCCAAACTACGTAATTCTGCCGCACATGAGCTCGATGCTAATATTTCAGAAGATGATGCAGAAAGGTTTGTGAGATACGTTGAAGAGTTGGTGGCAATAATCAACCAAGTGAAGATTTGCAAACCCTGATTTGAAGAGTCAGGAAAGTTATATTGCAACGTTATAGCTTAAGATAGCCAAGAAGTTGGCCCACGCTTTGAATGATGTTCAAACTTCTCACGATTACACGGTATGGCGTTTCTCCATCACAATCTTCATATCAAAATTGCTGTAAAGAGAGAGAGTTGTGTGAACATTGCCTATCAGGGGGTTTAGATTAGCAGTAACACCCGAGGAGGATGCAGGGGTTGAACCACGAGCTAGGCACCGATCAACCTGGTGATGCTTGAGGTAACCAACCCGTTGTTTTTGAGTCGAGTGTTGAGTGTTTTAAAAGGTCATTAATTACATTGCTGGTTGAATTATTAGAAAGTGAGGTAAAAACATGTCTGTAAGCCAATGGTTCTCAAATTTTTGTGATAATATTCGAATAGAAAGTAACGATGTACAGACAATACAAAATCGCTATAAGTATATTACTTCACGAATTAATTTTGATTATTATAATTCATCTTCAAGCACAGACCACAGTCTATATATCGGGTCTTATGGTCGTGATACAGAGATTTATACCAGCGATATTGATATGCTCGTTGAGCTACCGTATGCAACTTACGAGAAATACAATAGTTATTCTACTAACGGGCAATCAGCTCTTCTTCAAGAAGTAAAAACCGTTTTAGCCAGGACCTATAGTACTTCGAGGCTAAAAGGGGACGGGCAAATCGTCAGTATACCATTTACAGATGGTATAACTTTTGAAGTTTTACCAACTTTCTTGAATAATGATGGTAGTTATACTTACCCTAATTCAAACAATGGGGGAAGTTGGAAAACGACAGATCCAAAGGCTGAAATAAAAGCCATCAAGGAAATGAACGATCAATGTAATGGGAACCTTAAACGCTTATGCAGAATGATGCGTGCCTGGAAAATAAAGTGTAACGTTAATATAAGCGGCATTTTGATTGATATCCTTGCTTATCGTTTTATTTCATCGTGGGAGAATCGAGATAAATCGTACTTGTATTATGATTGGATGAGTCGTGATTTTTTTAAATATTTGAGCGATCAGGATGCAAATCAAACGAAATGGAAAGTTATGGGAAGTGGGCGGTACATTGATTTTAATGGAGCATTCATAAATAAAGCTAGCGATGCCTATACGACAGCGGTGGAGGCTATCAGCAAAGAATCTAATTATCCTACAACAGCCAAATCAAAATGGAGAGAAATCTATGGCAGTAAATTCCCCTCATAAAATTGCCTTAAAAAATCAAATTAGAGAAGCCTATGGTAAAGTTGTCTATACATACACAACACATTTGAAGAAAATGAATCAGATAGATAATGAAAACCGGCGTATTAAATATTTACAGATAGCTCTGTCAGCTTTTTCAGCAAGTGGGTTTGTTGGATCTAGGTTTGTAATTCAAGATGTTCTGATTTTGTTGAGCGGGTTATCCTCTTTCGCTTTGCTAGCCCTCAACTTGTTCTACAAGAATTTTAATCTTGTGGAGGAGTCTAATCAGCACAGAGTTGCTTCCGATTGTCTTTGGCTTATTAGAGAACAATATGTTTCGCTGCTCACCGATTTTGATTCTCTATCAGAAGATGACATAGTTAAAAAACGTGATAGTCTACAAGAAGATACATTTCAGATATACTGTAAATCACCAAAAACTGATGAGAAGAGTTATCGTGCTGCTCAAAACGCATTAAAGAACGAGGAGGAGCAATGCTTTACAGAAGAAGAAATAGATAAAATGCTCCCAAAGCATTTATGGATTGATAAAGCAAACTTTCAAGAGTCAAGCATGAAGAATGAATAAACCTACGATAAACGCAAAAGTAGAACCATACTTTGAACCGTGTTCAAGCCTCTTTTGACTTCAATCCCAAGGTCCGCGACTTGAACTCGGTCAGGTCCACCGATGAGGGGACCTTCACCTTCAGGGCCTGGTTGGAATAGCAATCAATGAAAAATTACAATCATATGCGGTTGTTCAACGTGGGGTTGCTAATGGTGATGCGAATCTGTATCTCCGAAATGTATTATATCACCTTAAAGAAACTGGTAAATTAAACGAATTAAACAAAAAAATTCAAAAAATCTTTCCAGGAGTTGAAATTAAGCTATGGCGGGATTATCCAGTCAGACCAAAATGATTATTCGTGTCAGTCTTGAGAACACCGCACTATAAGCAAGTGGATATATAGAATAGAGTGGCATCCAGGAGAACCGGATGCCATCAAAGAAGCCAGGACATGAAGTGGGAAGAGAATCAGCGCTTGTCGCCTTCGGTGGCAAGGCGCTCCTCCCATTCCTGGACGGGCACCATGGTCCGGGAAAGCCAATCGATCTCATCGGTGACGATGGAGAGGTCCTCTTCCCTCACGTTCCAAGGCATCAGCGGCTCGAGCTCCTCGGCTGGTATCTCCCAGATGTGGGAGGCAGCACCCTTCATGAACACATAGGCGAGGTAGTTTCGGGCATTCAGGCCATACAACTTGGCGGTCTCTATGAGGCTGTACATCAGGGCGCTGGACCTCGCGCCATCGAAACTGCCGTTGGTGATCCAATTCTTGGATCCCAATTTTACTACCTTGCACTGTCGCTCGCTTCGAAATACGAAATTTCGCATTTCGAAGCATATGCGCAGTCCTGGAAAATGCGCAGAAAACCGGCAACGCTGCAGAAGAGAACCACATTCCTCTAAAAGCTGCCTGAGTGCTGCGTATTTTCCAGCTTACCGTAACCCTAGGGATTTCATGAACGTAGCCTCCTTGCCCTTCCATAAAGGTTCTTGGCGTAGGTCATCCGGGGGGACAATGCTCTCTATGGCCCTGCGAATCTGTTGCATCGATGGCTTTGCATACAGTTTATGGGTTTTATTCATAACGTCTAAAATGACAACTCGGTGCTTATGACCCGTTTGTGGCCGATGACTGCACCCAATGGCCCTGGATGCAGTCGGCAGTTTACATTATATACCTCTTGCTGTCTTGAAGCCATTCAGCCATGCAATTACACCTTTGTCCCTCTCCCATGGATTTTCTTGTTCCAAACTTGGAACAACATTCTGGAAAGCCTTTTCCAAAGCTTCACGACTTTGCTTTGACTCATTTCGCAGATATTCCTCGGTTGTCCTTATGGAAACGTGGCCGAGAAGATCTCGGATGTAGATGAGAGAGACCCCCGCCTGGAGCAATGCCATGGCGACCGAATGTCTGAGGCAATGTGGTGAGAAGACGTCGGGAATCAGGTCCGGCCTTCTTGCTCTGGCGGCCGAGATATACTTATCAAGGATTTTCGTCACGGCCTGTCGGGTCAGCTTGTTGCCATGTTTGTTTGGAAACAGTGGGTATCTGTTGGCGGATGTCTCAAGCAACCCATGTTCGCTCATATAGCCCTTCAAGAGAATGACCATGTCGTCCCGTAAGGGGATTTGTCTGGCCTTATTCCCTTTTCCTATTACCTTGATAAGGTATGGTTTGGCTAATCGCAATGAGCCTGGAGTAAGGTCGCAGAGCTCTTGGACCCTGCAGCCAGTGGAACACATCACCGAAAGAAGCGCTAAATCCCTGCGCCCGATCTCCAATTGCTGGTCCGGCATACTCAAAAGCACACGCATCCCCTCAGAAGTGAGATAATTCATTATCCTGTGAGGCGTCTTCTTGAAGGGGATACCCAGTATCTTTTGCCATTCCAACAGGAACCCAGGGTGTTCATACTGAATATACCTGAAAAAGGAATGTATCGCCGCGAGTCTCACATTGCGTGTTGAAATTGAACATCCCCTCTCTTGTTCAATGTAGCCAAGAAACCTTTCGATGAGGGTGTGGTTCAAGTCTTCGAGTGTCAATCTTTCCGCATTGATATGCTCATTCTCCCTAATGAACACCAGCAGCAATGAAAAGGTATCGCAGTAACTCTTGAATGTGTTCTCGCTGCAGTTCCTCACCTCGGGAAGGTATTTATTCAGGAACGCATCAAGATATACAGTAAGCGCTCTATAAATCACTATTTCTGAAGCTTTGCTACTTCTATATGCTGAGGGCAGTATATCAACCCAAGGAGTAGCAAGACATATGAGGACGTATACAAGCGCTGAGAAAGAGGTTCACGTTCAAGAGGCCCTTGCATTTGTTGAGAGCGGGCAAGGAAGCATGAACACCTACTGCAAGATGGTCGATATCCCACGCAGCACATTCCATAAGTGGGTGCATCAAGGCAAGGACAAGGGTGGCGTACCCAAGGCGACAGCCAATGGGCTCATCAAGATCAAGAGGGCACAACCGCCAATGTCGGTGGCTTCGCTACCTCCATGCGAGTCGATTTCAGTCGATTACTACGGAGCAAGGATCGAGGTGGCGGGTGAAGACGCATTGCTGGCCCTGCTGAAGAACATCAGGGCTGCAAGCAATGAATTGGCGTGAATGTCAGCGGGTTGCCCCTACGAAATGGTACGGTTCCTCGCGATACGGATCAGGCCTCGCATTGAGGCGGCGCTCATGCCACTCCTGGAGCTTGGTCAAATCAATCTTGTCAGGCATCAATGCATCCCACTCGGCCTC
>JBAYRG010000078.1:0-10796 GCA_041676805.1 Proteiniphilum sp. | reverse complement strand
CATTGTCAATTGAATTAAGTATATAGCAAAAAAACGAGCCTTTCGACCCGTTTTTCCGCTCTTCCTCTTGGACTTGAACCAAGGACCCTCTGATTAACAGTCAGATGCTCTAACCGACTGAGCTAAGGAAGAATGTTTAACCTTTAAAACTTCACCTTTCCGCTCTTCCTCTTGGACTTGAACCAAGGACCCTCTGATTAACAGTCAGATGCTCTAACCGACTGAGCTAAGGAAGAGTGTTCTCTTTGCTGAAAAGCGATGCAAAAGTAGTATAATTTTCCGAATAAACCAATAACTCCCGGAAAAAAATCATATGGGCAGAGTCAACCAGCAAGCCTAAGTTCAACTTAGAAGTGCGATATTACTGAAATTGTTTGTAAAACTCAACTATTTCGCTGATGAACAGATAGCTTTAATATTTTTCCGATTACATCTTCATTCTCATCGGACAAGTTGATCCAGACCGTTTCTTTTTAAATGAAACATTGTTCCCAAGAGCACGTTAATTACCTATAGAACGCTTTGGCCTTGATTTCTATTGGCTCGTGTATACAATCTCGACTCTTTTATTTAAGTTTGATATGTTTTATAATATAAAAATTCCCGATTAATATTTGGAAAATGATAGACAAATGACTATCTTTACAGGGTGTTAATCAAGCGAGAATTGACATTATGAAATTTTCAGAAATTAAGAGGAAACTCACCAAAGGAGGTTGTTTTCTACACAGGCAGGGAGCCAATCACGAAATATGGTACAGTCCGATAACCGAAAGGTATTTTCCGGTATCGAGACACAACAGTGAAGAGGCTCATAACAAGACAAAGAATTCAATTGAAGAACAATCAGGAGTTACATTGTGATCTCCGAAAAAAAAGATAAAAAATGAAAGCAAATGTAGTTATTTCAAGAGGTAAAGACGAACGTTATCAAGCTAATATGGATTATTACGAACATCTGAATTTCGGCCTGTTCGGTGAAGGTGATAGCGTGGAAGATACTATTGCAGATTTTAATGTATGTGTGAATGATATGAAAGCGATGTTTACTGACGAGGGGAAGGCGTTTCCTGAAGACCTTGAGTTTGAATTTACGTATGATATCCCATCATTCCTGGAATATTATAGTAAAAAGTTATCTCTCGCGGGATTAGGACGCTTAACCGGTATCAACCGAAAACAATTAAGCCATTACCTGACCGGCCATCGACGCCCATCACCCAAAACAGTAAAGAAGATTGAAAAGTCCCTACACGCTTTTGGTAAGGAAATAAGTCAAGTGAATTTCGTTTGATTAATATACCTATGTTATTTCACTGATGAACAGATAACTTTAATATTTTTCCGATTACATCTTCATTCTCATCGGACAGGTTGATCCAGACCGTTTCTTTGTCCTTTTTAAACCAGGTAAGCTGCTTACGGGCATAATTACGGCTGTGTTGTTTTATTTTTTCTATCGCAAAATCAAGGGTACACTTCCCGTCGAAATAGTCAAAAAGCTCCTTGTACCCCACCGTATTGAGTGAATTGAGGCGACGTTGAGGATAAAAACCTCTCGCCTCCTCTACCAATCCCTCTTCGATCATTTGATCCACCCGCCGGTTGATACGGTCGTACAGTTCTTCGCGCTCACGGGTAAAACCAATTTTGACAATCCGGAACGGACGTTTTTTCTCAAGATTAGTACGAAGTGACGAATAAGGTTTTCCAGCCATCAGGCACACCTCCAAAGCATGGATCACCCGTTTGGGATTTTTCAGGTCTACCTCGTTGTAAAAAACAGGATCAAGAATTTTCAATTGCTGGCGTATGGGATCAACTCCTTCTTTCAGGTAAAGCTCCTGTAATTCATTACGGAGTGTTTCATCTATGGTAGGAATATCATCAATTCCTTTACAAACGGCATCGATATACATCATAGAACCTCCTGCCATCACTACGGCCGGATATTGCTTATACAGTTCCTGAAGTAGTGAGAGCGCATCCCGCTCATATTCACTGGCGCTGTAGTAATCTTCCGGAGAGAGCGTGCCCACAAAATAGTGTGGTACCCGGCTCAATTGTGCTGAGGTAGGTGCTGCCGTACCAACAACCATTCCTTTATATATCTGGCGCGAATCAGCAGAGAGAATAGGAGATTTCAACGCCTCGGCAATTTTCAGGCTCCATTCTGTCTTGCCAACACCTGTGGGTCCAAGCAGCACAAGGAGAGTATTCATTTTCAATAAAGATCGTTGGTATCCGGTTCTGCCAAAGCATCATCTAATCCATCAAATCCTTCTCTGTCCAATTCGTCCAATTCAAAACTCTCGTCACCATAAAAAGATTCACCCATATCTAATGAAGCTGTATCTGATTTAACCTCCTCAATATCGGCAATCTGCCTAGGTGCTTCTCCCAGTGAGAATGTGCAGAGAGGAGATTTTTGATTTTTACCGGGAATTAGTTCCGACAATTCAATAAACAATGCGCGTTCATTAAAGTAATCGAACACAAACATCAGTTTTTGTTTTTCATCCTCGAGATAATCGCTTAATATGCATTCTTCCATAATATAAGAATCCTCATCGGAATAGGTATCCATCTCCACCAGAGTGATTTCCTGTTTCTTGCGCCATTTATTGTCACAAAGGAAAAACGACGCCATCTCTTTATTACTGAATCCGGTACAATCTATAATGGCATTGTAAAGATCCAGAAATGTGGCATCCGCATCTATTTTAATTTCTCTCTTGAAGTTATCTACTTCATCGGACAGTATTAAAAATTTGAATATCATTGTGATTCCTGTTTTAGACATTATTTACATTTCAAAGGTAGTAAAAAGTTTTAATTTTTCATATTTTCAAATTATTTAATCCCAAGAAATGGGAAAAGCGACCATCCCTGTCGGAACCTTGCAGAAAAATCAATATGAGAACAGATTTTCATCTTTATCTATGCACCCCACAGCGTATATTATGGCATTCTTATTTCGCATAGTAAACGGATGGTCTGATCTATAATTTCTCATCCTGCAGCCAAAAAGAGAGACTGTTGTTTTTTCATCTCCTTCTATTAGCATGAAATCCCAAGATTGATTTTCATTGACTGTAGTAAGAGCGGGATTTGATCCGGAAAAAGCTTCCACATTAGTAAAAGAAGTATGTCCCTCGCCTTCTATTATTATGGGATGAATATTCTCTACTGATTCACCTGTGTTTGCAATAATAGAACCTTGAGCAATCTGCCAGTTTCTATTAAATGTATTGTTCCCCTTTTTGTGAATGCCAACCGCCACACAGTCCAGATTAAAGTTGGTCAATTGACCATAAGTATCACCTCCAAGCAGAATCCCCCCATAGGTTCCAAACGTGAAAATATCAATCAATTGAGCATTATCAGTATGATTGATTGAATAAGCAAAAGTTTTCTTTGCTATCACTGCATCCACAACTGCGGGGGAATATTGGCCACCTATAAACCTTTGTATTGCTGGATTCACGTGACAGTGTAATAGCCGAGGAATATCGTAACAGTAATCTATTCTGATGAATTCACCACTAAGTGGAAAACCATAACAATGTTCGAAAGTCATTAATTCACAGACATATTGAGGATCACAATTAAAATCCATTGCCAAATATTCACCATAGAATGTGAGGCACGACAGAAATACTCCCTGCGTTGAACTGGTTTTAGATGTTTGTATGGTGGCAGGATAAGAAATTATTTTTGTTGGATCATCCACAGTTTGTTCTGGATACCAGAACTGAATGCCTTTGATCTGAGTTGCAGATTCTACCGTAATAAAAGCATTGGCTCTATCGGTGATGCTAAAAACACTCCCTACCGGTTTTCCTTTTTGATTAGGATCGATGGTGCCCCGTGGTGTTGGCCCATGGACACCTATCAATGAGACATTTTTTTTAAGAATTATACCTCCTTCAATCGAATAAGGCATCTCTGAGGGTTCTACAAAAAGAGCAGCCCCCTTCTCTGAGGCCCAATCAATTGCTTTCTGAAGGTTAATCCTGTTAATCCTTGCGCTATTTTCAGGCAGAACATTAAATCCACGAATGTTTACGCCCTGTTCACACATCAATTTCCCTCCTTTGGCTGATGAGCAGCTGATGAGTGATATTATCAACAGCAGTGCCAATTCCGAAATTAGTTTAATAGATTTCATTTTTATAAATTAAAAAAAGGGAGATTAGCCATTGTCGGTTTTATCCCAAGATGTTATTTTTAAAAATACGAGTTTCGCAAGATGTATAGTTGCAACTAAAGCGGAGTCCTCCAATTTACATGCGAAAGTTGAGTGAAAAAACACAAAACACAACGATGGGTAAAGATAGTAATAAACATTTTGTTGATCAGCCGATTTTACAACAAATTACAGATTTGATTCTTCGCGGGATCCTTGACAAATTGATTCTCGAACTTCGCCTTAATGAACCTAATGCAAAATGAGTTTGTTTTATAAAAACAGTTTAATAATAAAAACAGAAGAGCGAAGAATAAAACAAATCATACATCAATTTCTGAATGTCACGATGTAGCGGTCTTGTCTCTATTATTCTTGGTTCTTAAATCTAAAAAAGATATGAAACGAGCATGAAAATGATTTCACCCAAGTTCATGAATTACTTTGTAATCGACGGAGTCAATATCGCGAGTTCCATACACCAAAATGTAAAAAATAAAATAATCGTATGAAACGAGCATCTAAATCATTACAGCCAAGAAGATGATTAAAGCGAGTTCCATATGATACATTTGAAAATAAATAGTTTTAATCATATGAAACCGAAATATATGCCCATCGATCCTGTCTATTTTGAACTTTTTGATCGGGAAATGGAAAAGAATGAAGCCAGAGTGATCTATTTTGCTTTCACCAATGAACCGCAATTGGAAGAATCTCGAGGAGAAATCATCAAAATAGATGATCAAGGAAAAGAAGGACAATTTCTTCTTTTTCAAAATGGAGGTCAAGTACGTCTTGACAGAATTATCGTGATCAACGGAAAACCGGGCCCTGCCTATGATGAATACGACTCATACGCCCTTTCTCCCCTCACTTGCCATGCCGGTTATGACGATTGTTTTATGGAATAGAAATCATTATCTTTGTCTTCTACAATAGACTTTTCATTCACATTTATGGCTCTGAAACAACAACAGGAATTAAAACAGACACAACGTCTCTCACCTCTGCAAATGCAGGTTATAAAACTGGTGGAACTCAACTCGGTGGAGGTGGAAGACCGTATCAAGCAGGAGATAGAAGATAATCCCGCCTTGGAAGTATCAGACTCCAGACCTACCGATGAAGAGGAAGATAATCATGAAGCCCCGGAGGAGATTCTGTCCCAGGAAGAGATCATACTGGGTGACTATGCATCAGAAGATGACATCCCGGACTATCGGTTGAGCGGAAGTAACCGGAAGAACGAAACCAATATTGTAGAGATCAATTATTATGACGACAAATCATTAAGTGACTCGCTACAAGAACAGATAGGCTTATTACAACTGGACGGACACAGGCAGTTGATCGCTGAATATATTATTGGCAATCTCGATGAGAACGGTTATCTACAACGCGATCTGCAATCGATCTCTGACGACTTGTTATTCCAGCAACAAATAGAGGTATCTCCCCTACAAATGGAAGATGTACTGTATGAAATCCAAGATTTGGAACCGGCAGGCGTGGGATCCCGTAATCTAAGGGAGTGTCTCCTGCTTCAATTAGAACGATGTGCCCCATCATTACCAGTGAAACATGCCAGAGTCATCCTGTCCGACTACTTTGAAGAATTTTCCAAAAAGCATTACGATAAGATTATCCGGCAGATGAATATTGACCAGGATGAGCTGCGCGATGCCATTAATGAGATCGTCTCTTTGAACCCGAAACCGGGCAATGCTTTGGGTGGCACCATGCAGATTGCCATGAACAATATCACACCCGATTTTATCGTAGACTCTTATAATGGAGATATCTCCATTCAACTCAACACCAACAATATACCCAGCCTGCAGGTAAATCGCTCTTTCTCGGAAATGCTCAAGGGATACAACGAAAACAGGGAAAGCATGTCTAACGACGATAAACGGGCAGTTCTCTTCATGAAACAGAAAGTAGATGCTGCTAAATGGTTTATCGATGCGGTGAAACAGCGCCAAAACACACTCCAGCGGACTATGGAAGCAATTGTGAGCTTACAATATGACTTTTTCCTGACGGAGGATGAAACCCAACTCAAGCCCATGATCTTGAAAGATGTGGCTGAAAGAACAGGATTCGATATCTCAACCATCTCCCGGGTAAGTAATAGCAAATATGTACAGACCAATACCGGTATTTATCCACTTAAATTTTTCTTTTCGGAGGCTATGCAGACCAATACCGGAGAAGATATCTCCTCGAGAGAGGTCAAGTTGATCCTCAAAGAAAATATTGACAATGAAAATCCCATCAAACCACTCACTGACGATCAACTTACAAAGATACTCAACCAGAAAGGATATGTGATTGCACGCCGTACAGTAGCTAAATATCGTGAACAATTGAATATTCCTGTAGCACGATTGAGAAAAAAAATATAACTTTGCCAATTCAAAACTGGTTACAGGATGAAGTCTATCGCACACTTAATCTCCACTATATTTCAACCCCTACTGATGCCCATATACGGAGTAATGCTCCTATTTGTATATACTTACTTCGGGGTAACTTATATACAGCAGTTTTGGTTGATAATTACGCCGGTTGCCCTATTTTCATTTGCAATCCCGGCTGTCCTTATTTTCATTCTCTATAAGACAGGAGTTATCTCCGACCTTTCGCTGAAAGTACGGCATGAACGGATCTATCCTTATATGATCACCTTAGTTTCTTATTCTGTGATGATCTTTTTTTATTACAGGATGCGTATGCCTGCATGGTTTTTGATGATCATGGTTTCCTCAGTGGCAATCATGCTCGTCGCCATCCTTGTCACCCTAAAGTGGAAGATTAGCGCACATATGTTTGGGATTGGAGGACTTATTGGAGGTGCCATGTCGGTAAGTTACTTTGTGGAACATTCTAATCCTTATTTTATGTTTATGGGATTATTTATCATCGCGGGCCTGGTAGGCACATCGAGGCTTATCCTCAAACGTCACACCCTTGCCCAGGTGATTGCAGGATTTTTATTGGGATTTTTACTCTCTTTCTCCTTCGTTTGGATAGGAGTACAACCATGAATGGAATGGCTCTTTTTGGCATAATAGAATTATATCGTATATTTACCACATAAAATAATTTTTAAACTACAATCATTATGAATTTTCCTGAAAATGTAAAATACTCTTCCGATCATGAATGGGTAAGAGTAGAAGGTAACGAAGCGTATGTTGGAATTACTGATTTCGCACAAGGTGAATTGGGCGAAATTGTCTTTGTTGATGTAACCACAGAAGGTGAGAATCTCGGTTTGGGAGAAGTTTTTGGAAGCATTGAAGCTGTGAAAACCGTATCCGACCTGATGATGCCTGTCGCAGGTGAGGTATTGGAAGTGAACGCCAAACTGGAAGATGCTCCGGAATTGGTCAATAGTGATCCGTTCGGCAATGGATGGATTATCAGGATAGCAGTCCAGAATGCAGATGAACTGTCCGGACTGATGTCAGCAGCCGAATATAAGGAGTTTATCGGAAAGTAAAACTAATGAGCCAATGTGAATAATATGCTAATTTAGTCTTGGCTCTTGGTTTTAACAGTCTTTACTCTTTACTCTTTACTCTTTACTCTTTATTCTAAAAAAAATGACCCCATTAGTAAGCATTATCATGGGTAGTACATCCGATCTGCCCGTGATGGAAAAAGCAGCCCAGTTTCTCAATGAAATGGAAATCCCGTTCGAGATAAATGCTCTTTCTGCACACCGTACTCCCGAAGAGGTGGAAAAGTTTGCAAAAGGAGCCAAGAACAGAGGTATTAAAGTGATTATTGCGGCAGCCGGTATGGCAGCACATCTCCCCGGAGTCATCGCTTCGATGACTACCCTTCCTGTGATCGGTGTACCCATCAAGTCATCTTTAGACGGAATGGATGCTTTGCTCGCTATTGTACAGATGCCTCCCGGCATTCCGGTAGCAACCGTTGGAATTAACGGTGCGTTAAATGCGGCTATTCTTGCATTGCAAATGATCTCTACAGGTGATGAATCAGTACAGGAGAAACTGGCAGGTTATAAAGAAAGCCTGAAAAATAAGATCACCAAAGCAAACCAGGAATTAGCTTCCGTCTCTTACAAGTTTAAAACCAACTAGTATTCAATATGAAACGAGCATTAAAATGATTTCACCCAAGTTCATGATTAAATGCGAGTTCCATACGATACATTTGAAAGTCAATAATTTTAATCGTATGAAAAAAGTACTATTTATGTCCACCCTTTTATCTCTGCTGATAGCCTGCAACAACAGCAACGAAGCCGGTAAGCAGGCACCGACCGACGACGGTATCGATTACGCCACATTCGAATACAAAGTCGATCGGTTTGCAGATATCGAAATACTCCGTTATCCTGTCCCCGGCTTTAACAGTCTTTCGTTGCAACAGAAGGAGCTGATCTATTATTTATCGCAGGCGGCACTTGAGGGCCGCGATATCCTTTGGGATCAACACAACCGTTACAACATGACTATCCGCCGGGTTTGCGAAGGAGTTTACGAGAACTATATGGGCGACAAATCGTCCGAAAACTGGAAATATTTCGAGACCTACCTGAAACGGATATGGATGGCCAACGGCATCCATCACCACTATTCCGAAGACAAAATCATCCCGGAATTCCCGCAGGATTACTTTGTCTCTATCGTGAAAAGTGTCGATCCGGGTCGTATGCCTTTCCGCGACGGGATGGCTGCCGATGAGACTCTCAATGAGATTCTCCCTGTAATGTTCGACCCGAATGTGATGCCTAAACGGATGAATCAGTCGCCGGGCGCCGATATCGTGGCAACCTCGGCTGTGAACTTCTACGAAGGGGTAACCCAAAAAGAGGTAGAAGATTTTTATAACGCGATGAAGGATCCTAACGACAATACGCCGGTATCGTATGGCCTCAATAGCAAAGTGGTGAAAGAAAACGGCACTGTTACCGAGCGGGTATGGAAATTGGGCGGTATGTACGATAAAGCCATTGAACGTATTATCGAATGGTTGGAGAAAGCGGCAACCGTCGCTGAAAACGATCATCAGAAAGAGGTGATCAACACATTGATTTCTTACTACCGTACAGGTGACCTGAAAACGTTCGACGACTATTCGGTACAATGGGTGTCCGATACCGACTCGCGTGTGGATTTTATCAACGGTTTTATCGAAAACTATGCCGATCCGCTCGGTATGAAGGCTACATGGGAGTCGTTGGTAAATTTCAAAAGTATAGAAGCATCCGAACGGACAAGAATTATCAGCGAGAATGCCCAATGGTTCGAAGACAACTCACCTATCGACGACCGCTTCAAAAAAGAAGAGGTGAAAGGGATATCTGCCAAAGTCATCACGGCTGCCATGCTGGGTGGCGACTGCTATCCGGCCACGCCGATCGGTATCAACCTGCCGAACGCCGACTGGATCAGACACGACCATGGCTCCAAATCGGTAACCATCGACAATATCACTTTTGCGTATGACAAAGCCGCGGAAGGGAATGGGTTTAAAGAAGAGTTCATGTGGAGTGACACCGAACGGGAATATGCCAAGAAATATGGCACACTCACCGACAATCTCCATACCGACCTGCATGAATGTCTCGGACATGGTTCGGGTAAACTGCTTCCGGGTGTGGACGGTGATGCGCTCAGGGCCTATGGATCTCCTTTAGAAGAGACAAGAGCCGATCTCTTCGCACTCTATTACCTGGCCGATTCCAAATTAGTGGAATTGGGACTTCTACCCGACAACGAAGCATATAAAACCGAGTACTATGGCTACATCATGAATGGCGCCATGACACAGCTCACCCGTATTCAACCGGGTAAAGAGATCGAGCAGGCACATATGCGGAATCGCGCACTAATCTCCAACTGGGTAATCGAAAACGGAAAAGCGGACAAAGTAGTGGAGTTGGAGCAACGTGATGGGAAAACCTACGTGGTGGTCAATGACTACGACAAGCTGCGCAACCTCTTCGGTGAGTTACTGACCGAAGTGCAACGGATTAAGTCTGAGGGTGATTACGAAGCGGGTAAAAACCTGGTAGAAAAATATGGTGTAAAAGTAAATGCCGATCTGCATAAAGAGATCCTGTCACGTTATGAAGCACTCAACATTGCTCCATACAAGGGTTTTGTAAACCCGGTTTACAAGCTTGTGACCGACGCCAAAGGTAAAATTACAGATGTGACAGTTTCGTACAACGAAAACTACGTGGACCAACAATTGCGTTACTCAAGGCAATACTCGGCATTACCGCTGAAGAATTGATTGAAGTATCAGTCCAAAGGAAAATAATCAATATAATGAGGGTGGAACCACTGTTGTGGTACACCCTCATTTCACTAATCACCTTCCCACTTTTTATCCAATCATCACTACTTTCCGATAAATCGGGATAAGTTATCGGGATCATTAAATCAGTAAATCAACGAATCAACTCATGACTTATAACGAAACTCTCGACTACCTCTACCAGCAGATGCCCGAATACCAGCGGATCGGCGATAAGGCCTATAAACCCGGCCTCGACAATAGCCTTGCATTGGATAAAATAGTCGATCATCCTCATCGTCGATATAAAACTATCCAT
>JBAYRG010000077.1:0-10894 GCA_041676805.1 Proteiniphilum sp. | reverse complement strand
ATTCTTGATGGGCAACAAAGATTAACAGCATTGTATATCGGATTATGTGGCAGTTTTGCATATAAGGAATATCGACGCTCTTGGGAATATAGCGAATGGAGTTTTCCCACAAGACATTTGTATTTGAATATCAGTAAAACATATGCAGAAGAAGACAGTGATAGAGAATTTATTTTTTCGTTTATCAATAAAAGCGAATCTCAAGAAAAAGATTTGTTTATTAATAATGAGGGTCACAAATGGTTTAGGGTAGGCAGAATATTATCATTACACTTAGATGATAATTATGATTTAGATGATTTTTCTGAGGACAACGAATTTACCAAAGAATCGTAAGCACCCGAGGAACTACCCCCTCCTGCTAATTTCCGGATCATTGCCACCCACGGAATCTGTGGCACTCAATCTTTAGACCATTATTAGATTCTATTGGACAATCCCTTTAGATTCGTCAGATTTTTATTAGACTATCGTTAGACTCCTGTTTCTTCCAGTAGTTTGGCAGGAGTTTTTTCAGGTTCTCCCCGTTCCCCGGTTTTTGATAGTAGGGCATCCTGGCGATCACGTCGGTAAGCCATTCCCTTGGGTTGACGCCCTGTTCCTTGCATGAACCCAGCAACGAGCAGATGACGGCCGTATTCTCGGCGGCCTGGTGGTTGCCGCAGAATAAGAAGTTCTTTCTGCTCAGGGCAATGGGGCGAACTGCATTTTCAGCCCCATTATTATCGGGTTTTAACCTCCCGTCAAGCAGGTAGTTTCTCATTTTTCCCCACCGCTTGCGCGTGTAGCTGATGGCTTCACCGATGAGGCTTTTCGGGAGTACCGTCGGGTAAGTCTTCTCCATCCACATCTCGAGGGAGTCCATGATGGGGGCGGCAAGTTTCCCGCGCAATTCCCTTCGCTCCGCGAACGACAGGCCCTGTTCATCCGCCATCGATTCTATCCGGTAGAGTTTCTGCACCTCCCCGAGAAAATACTCCGATAGCAACTTGTTCTCTTTCAGTGACTTCTCAAAATAGCGCCTGATATGGACGAGGCAGGCCACAAGGCACACCCCCTCCTTCCTGTCAAAGACGTCATAGGCTTGCCAGCCGTCGCTTTGCAGGTATCCGCCGTAGGATTTCAACAGGGAGCTTACCGTTTCACCGGATCTTGAACCGTCGTCGTAATGAAAGAAGACCAGTCTCTTCATCACCGACCTGACCACCCATAAATACTCCTTCTTCGCCTTGTGCGCCTCCTTGCTGACCACGGGGAGCACGGTCTCGTCCACCTGGAGGTAGTCGGTGTCGACAACTTCCTCCTTCAATACTTCATAAAGGGGCTTCAGCAGCTCGCAGGCGGGCTTGAACCAGCCGTTCAGGGTATTTTCCGGTATATTCACCCCCAGGTGCCGGAACTGCTGTATCTGGCGGTAGAATGGAAGATGGTACTGGTACTTCTGGAGAAGCACCTCCGCCAGGAGGCTTGCCCCGGGAAGTCCCTTGTGGATGGGCAGCAGGGGAAGGGGGGCGATGACAACGCCCGGCATGCCCTCGGCCGCCGGCGTCAGGTTGTCCCTCAACCCGTATTTTGGGCGTACGATTTCCCTGACGTACAGTTCCCCGGGCTTGAACTCCAGGGTGCGGGTGCGTTCCTCGCCGATACGCCTGTATCTGGCCGGGTCGACATTTTCCGGCTCCATCACCACTTCCACCACCGGGAGTCCTTCCAGCAGTTTGCGGGTGGAGCGGTCTTTCTTACGGCTGACAGGCGGTTCGCTGATCTGTGAGACAGCCTCGAGGCGTGCCTGCCCGACCTTCTCCTCCCGCCGCAGGATGTCTTCCGCCGTTTCAAACAGCGAGAGCTGGTTGGGATCCAGCGGGGCGAGCTTCTCGCTCTTGCGGCCGAAGAACTGGCGGGTGAACCATGCCACCTGCGAGAGGAGCTTGTCGATCTTCTCCTGCATGCCGGCCAGTTGTTCCGACTGCCGGGCATTCGCCTCCGTGAGCCGGAGGATATGCTCCGCCTGCGATTTCACCAAGAGTTCCAATGCCTGTTCCTGCTCCATTTACCGGTCTTTCAATATGGTGTAAAGGTACTAAAAAACCGTGATCCACACAAGCTTTCAGCCCATAATTTTCATCTGTTTTTTTAGTTTTTTCAGGGCCGGTTTTTCATCGCCTTGAACCGTTTCTGACGGGTGGCCGGATCGTCCCGCATGCCTTCCACCATCATCACCAGGTCCCGCCATTCCATCGGGTAGGAACGGCTCTTTTCATCGTAGGAAGGCAACCGGAAGGTGCCCTGCTCAAGCCTTTTCATGTACAGGACCAAGCCGCCGTCCTCCATGTGGAGCAATTTCATAATCGTTTTCCTCGAGCCGATGAAAATAAATACGTCCCCCTTGCGCAACTCATGCCCCATGTGGTCTTGAACCAGTCCGCAAAGAGAGTTCATTCCACGACGCATGTCGGTCTTCCCCGGGCACAGGAAGTAGCGCATGGTGTCATTAAGGCAAAACATGGCAGGAGAAGATCTGATCCAGAAGCCCCATTGCCATCTCCTGGGCACCGCCCTTGAAACTGACCCGCACGCCACCCGGAAGATTGACGGTAATCTCCCCTCCATGGGCGTTTTTCACCGCATGGGATGATGGAGGTCTTTTAGCAGGCGGGTTGACCCTTATCGGAGCCAGTTCCACGAACGTTGAATCCCCGGCGTGATTATTATAAGAACGGCCTAACCCATATTTGCTCTTCCAATAATAAAAACTTGACCGGGTATAGGATTCATTCTCACAAAAATCCTTGATGCTTAATCCGCTCTTCTGTTGGCGCTCCAGTATCTTGGTGAATTCTTCCTTGCTGATCGGTTGCATAATTTTTAGTTTTTACCGGCAAAGGTCAGAAAATTTCACAGCGTCTGAAACGTGTATTTTATCGGGAGCTTACTGATAATGTGGAATCATTGGGATAATTTCTTTTACAATATCTGTCAAAAAGAAGGATATTAGGTTCATAAGAGGATTCATTCCAATGGTCTGAAGCTGTCTTAAAAGCAATGAACCGTTCTATTAGTGGAGCTATGATTGACTCAAATTTACTCATCAAAAACCTCCTTTCTTATTGGATAAGATCCGATGCTTAAAGAACATTCCTTTAAGTGAACAAGATCGGCACTCAAATATGCTATTAAGGAATTAGGAGAAGTATGTCCTAAGGCATTGGATATGACCGGCTGTGGAACACCATTTTCCAAAAGGGTTGTTGCAAAATGGTGGCGGAAAATATGCAGTCCTTTTCTATCTCCATAATTTTGTCTTATATTGGCTATTCGCATTATTTTCTTTGCAACACTGTTCATTGCTTTGGAAGCTAACCGTTTATAAGGAGTTGTTTGTGTGATGAAAATCTCTTCACATTGACATATCGGGCGTTCATTAGAAATATAATCATATATTGCATTGCCGACTATTGCACGTAATGGCAACTTCAATGGAACATTAGTTTTCTGCTGATTAATTAAGATAAAATCGTTAGTCCAATCGATGTCCGAAAACCTCAGTCCTGCTATGTCGCACCCTCTCAACCCTGTGAACATAGCCAATAAACCTATTGCCTTGTCGCGCAAAGAAAGACCTGAATTTATATCAGTCAACGTGATCTTTATCTTCGACACCTCTGCTTCTGTAAGATATTGTATGTTACGTCTTTTCTCTCGCAGTTCAGGAAAGAAAGACAAGATGTGTAAGAATAATCCTTTCTTAAAGAAAGGGACACAACATTTGATTACAGCGGAGACATTTTTCTTATATGAACAGCTATAACCTTTGAATACAGATAATATATGCCTTTCTTCAATCTGCTCAAATCTCCGGATGCCGAGCCTTTGAAGTGCGAGGAAAAAGGTGATGGCATTGTGAGATTCATGGTACACAGTTGCGGATTTTTTCCCAGACTCCGGCTCCTTGATACGAAAAATATCAATAGCTCTTCTGAACTCTTCAGACAATAAATCATAGCTTTTAATGGTTAGGAATCCAGTCTTGACATGTTCTGGGAGTATTCCCTTCACATCAAACTGCTCAATTAGCCCTAAAATACTACGTTTATGCCGTAGAGTTGAAGTTGCCAGTCCCTTTTTTACCGACAACTGGTAAATGTCGGCATAAGTAATAGCTGGATTTTTTGCCCTTAATTCAAGGACTTGTTTAATCGCTCGTCGAAATCTATCGATATAGATTTGCGAATACCCTTTTTCACTCATATATGAAAGTAAAATAGGGGCTCTTGTTTGTAAATCTTGTTCTTCCATATTCTAAATCTTATTAGTAGAGTACTGGAAGAAGATAATAAAATCAAGACTATTTTCAAAAGCAATTATTGAGAATCAATAGAGTATATCAAAAGTTTGGGTTTTATTTTTGTTTGGATAACGCCAGTAATCAAAACGTTTTGATTACCTGCGCCATACGCACAGTTGCCATGCTTTGGAGCAAATGGCTCATGCAAAAATGGACATATACGCAGCCCTTCCCATATTGTCTTGCGAACTTGGTCATAAATCATTGGCGGCATCCGAGCAATATGTGAGGCTGACAAAGGCCTTGTATCCTGAAATATCCGGACAATGTGCTGAACTCGGCACCTTCGTGTTCCCTAAAATTGACCCGGGAGGATAGGCCATGAAAGAAGCAACAGACTTTGCCAAAGGCATTACCGGCTTCCTGTCAGAGTATCTTCCGCATGAAAGGAACCTCAGCAAAAACACAATCTCCTCATATAGGGACACGTTCTTGCTTTTCATAGGATTCATGAAGGAAAGAAAAGGGGTGGTTGTGAACAAGTTGACATTTTCTAATTTGACAAGGGACAACGTTCTTGAGTTCCTCAAGTGGATCATGGATGAACGCCATTGCGGTGCGGCAACGCGAAACTATCGGATTGCGGCGATACACGCCTTTGTGCGTTATCTACAGTACAGGGAAATTGGACGAATGGAGGAATGGCAGAAGATATTATCGATCAAAGCCTTGAAAACGGAGAAGAAATCCCTGAATTACCTCACACCTGAAGGAACAAAATTGCTGCTCAAGCAACCGGACACGAGAACTGCAACAGGAAGAAGGCATCTTGCAATGCTGTCGTTGATGTATGATACCGCGGCGCGTGTGCAAGAAGTCGCGGATCTGACCGTGGGATCTTTACGGATAGCCTCCAGACCTTATACGGCACGTATCGTAGGTAAAGGGTGCAAGGCCCGCATAGTGCCTTTGATGGATAATCAGGTGGAAATACTACGTTCTTATCTTGAGGAAAATCATCTTATGGAACCGCACTGCATGACACGTCCACTTTTCCCTAACAGGAAGGGCCATAAGATAACCAGATATGGCATCGGGTATATCCTGGACACCTACATAGCTCTGGCGCGCAAGGAGAACCCGTATCTAATCCCGGAATCCTTCAGCCCTCATTGCCTGCGGCATAGCCGGGCCATGGATCTTCTTCAAGTTGGAGTTCATATCGTCAACATCCGGGATATTCTTGGACACGCCTCGATACAGACAACAGATTTGTACGCAAGAGCAGACTCGATGGCTAAAAGGGAGGCGTTAGAAAAAGCTTACGAGAATATGGCACCTAAGACAGATAGGGAATGGGAAAAGGATAAAGGGTTACTTGATTGGCTAAAGGATCTGTAGGCATCCTATTATTATGTGGAGTGGAACTGTTGAGTAAATCCGTAATGATCAGATAGTCAATAGTACTCGTCAGCCTGCTCCACATAATATTGGAATCCACATAAAAAAACAACTCTATTTTCCACCGGTCCCGATATAACTCGGCAATGGTCAGGGGATTAAGGGAGAAGTTGTTGGTAAGAAAGAAGTAAACCTTTCCTTCGCTAAAGTCCTCGTAGGTTACAAGGCGTAGTTCAACTGGGTATTTCCTTGCCGTATAATATCCGGTCAGCCGGATGGTGACATCTTCCAGTACACCTGAGCCCGGGTCGACATCGCATCTTTGGACAATGGCATAATTAATATTGTCCTTGGACCGGGTAACAAAGAATGCCTGCTGTCTGTGAACCTTGTCGTAAAGCTTTTTGAAGTCCGTGTAGCCCTTATCCATGACGTAATAGGCCCCGGCTTCTATGGGAATCGTATCGAGTATGTTCGCATCATGCACATTTGCGTTGGTAATGTCAACATAGACCGGTATCGAGCCTCTCAAATCAAGCAGGGTGTGCATCTTGACGGCACTTTTGGTCATGCGGAACTTTGCCCATGGGAACAGGCTCAGACACAAGTCAATGGTAGTACTGTCCAGCGCATAGACCATATTGTCAATATCCAGCCTGAAATTGGGATCGTCCCTATATAAGGGCCTGGCCTGTTTGATCAGGGTTTGAGCGTAGTCGACATAGATCCTCCAGTTGCGCTTCTCGTTAGCCTCGGCTAGCGTGGATTTGGCTATTGCCGACCTGAGTCCCGAGTGGTAGAGCTTGGATGAAAAGGCAGTCAGGCTATTTTCAATGTCCCGGAGGCTTTCCCTGGCTGTCAACTGGGCAAAACTCATGACAAGAAAATGCCCGCTACAGGTAAACTTCCTTGTACGGAAGTCTCCGTTATAGCGGTCAACGCATCTCTTGAATTGAAAATTTGATTTGAACATCATAAGTTGTGCCAGTACCGTCTTTCCTGAATTCATATGATTGAATATTAAGTAATAAACAAAAATAAGAATTTAAATCGACTGGCAGCTTCCCTTTCGGATTAAACGCTTCTTTAAGTAGTTCAACAAAATTAGTTTAAAGATAACTTTCATCCTCCATAAGCATTATTCCCATACTAACCTCAATAACGTGGAGTTCGACGTAACCAACAGTCGGCTTATCTTTTTCAACAATGTCATCTATTGTATTGATAGAAGGCTTCTTGTAGAAAGAGTAGGCCGCCAAAAGCGGATAATGCATAGATAATGAAACTGTCAAAAATTCTGTACATGATATGTTCTATCTGACACATATTTTTCAATACATCATTCGCAGACTCGATTATTACTCTCTTTCTGAGCATGATCCGATCATACAATAGTCATCACTTCACTTTAGGACATTCTAAATGTAAATAAATAGGGAATATATGTCTTCGGAATAATATTACTTATTCTTTATCGGATATTTATCCATACTTATTGTTTATATACTCACATATTCCATTCCACATAGCTTCCGATTTTTGTTCCATTATTAAAATTTGATCTCTCGGGGGAAGATAGTAAGAAGATTTATTATTCAAAACTGCCGAAATTTTTTCAAGAGCCAAATCTATCTTTTCTATGTCTAACAAATTATCGGGAACACCGTAATCAGACAAAAGTGTTTCATATTTATGGCTCCAACTTGTAGTAAATGTGGGTATTCCTTGAGACAATCCACTTACCACCCCATGAAACCTCGATGACACGACCAGTTTCATTTTTCCAATAAGGGCTTTTATTTCCAATGCATTCAAATCAGAAATAACGGTTGAAGGTTGTGATAATTTTGCATTGATTTGATTAATGATATCCAAATCACCGATACTTTCATGATTCAATAAAAAAATCTTCTCTCCCCTGTCTATTAAATATTGGCAAATCTTTGTCATGAAATCAATATACAAGCCCGATATTGTACTATCTACATGAGTTATCATTTTTTTGTTCGGTATAATTATAATTCCTATCTTATCGGGAATAAGTCCGGTCCAAAATAACTTGGGTTTACATAGTTGAGTAAAGTCAGGAGACAACTTAATCTTTGCAGAGTCCGGAAACAGATTTACAAGATGTTCATAAGATACCGGTTCTCTTGCATATATCAAGTCGGCATATTGATGTGCGATGCTAATACGGTCTATGGAAAGTGGAAAGCTGAATGGTCCAAATGCCTGAGGAAGAAAAATGATTGATGCATTTTGTTCTTTCAATGATCTGTAATAATTTTCTAAAGCGATATTGCGTTCTTTACTATATAGGTTGATCCATTGATCCCCGAACTGGAATCCACCGGCATCCAAGACTACATTAATATCTGATTGATTTAAAAAACCCAATTGACGGTAAGCGTTACTGTATTTTTTTCCTTTTGACAATTTCTGCACCTTTAATAAACCATAAAATGCAGATTTTTCTCGTGACCAGTTCGTATTCGGATTTATTCCAATATTTCCATGCGGGTAAAATTGCTTTACTTTCTGGATAATTGCAGCTGTCATCAATTCTGCGCCTTTGTTCACCTTATTAGTGTTATCTATTGTAAAATTAAGGGCTGGTGATTTCATTTCTTTTGTCTTATTCATTTTATTCTTATTTTTATGATCTTTTTTTTGTCTTGTCAACGAAAATTCAAAAATGCGAAAACCCCAATACCCGGAACACCTGCTTCCCAACCCCATTTGCTCACGAGCTTTGTCTTCTTCTCCACCCCAATTCAAAAGTGGAAACATAACCTTTGCTATATCCGGATACATGTTGGGATATAAATATTGAGCTCTTGAGAGATTTCTCTGTTTTAGAAACAAATTTTGGCTCTGAATAATGTCATTTTTGTCTACTTGACAATAATCCAATTTACTTTTAACTAGATCAAAGTTTTTCCTTCCAAAATTAGTCCTGATAATTATATTTGATATTCCTTGATATGAATTTTTATCCTTAATATAGCAATCACCAAAAGAAATGTCACTAAGCTGATTTAATTTGTCAAAACAAAATCGGCATCTGTTCAATTGGAAATAAGGTTTTAAAGAGATACGGACAGTCCTTTCGATAAAAAGATTATCTTTATCTGTAACAATACGTACATCTCCTGGCCAGCCATTATTTTGCTTGGAACGGAAGTCAAATTCTTTTATATCTTTTCCATTTGCATATTTGTATTTGAAGTAATTGTATATATTGTAATTAAGTGTCATATCACAGAATAGCCCAAGGAACAGTATCTTGCTATCATCAATTTTTTTTTGTTGAAGAAAATATTTTATAGCATAAAATTGACAAGGGATTCCAACAATAATATATCGCATCTCCGGATTTTGTTGAATCTCCTGTAATACATTTTGTAAACTAACCGGAATATACTTCGACTTTGCCGCTTCTGATATAGTGGTTAAATTATTTGTGAAAGATAATGTTGCTTGCAATCCCTGAAAAGATTTGAAATTCAATATACAGGCTTTATCAAAATAATTTTTACTAATGAGTTCCTGGACAAAGCAGGTAAGAACGCCTCCACTGGTTCCGTTTAATCTTATCTTTTCATCTTTTGCAAAAACCGTGTAGCATTCTTCAATATTTCCAATAAGAATATTTTGGGGAAATGGCCCGTCTTGATATAAGGAGTGATAATTTACTTGATGGCCGGGACAGACATTCAGGCATTGGCCACAATAATTACAGCTTTTATTAACAGCAGGAATGAACAATCCTTTCTTGAATTTCATCTCTATCGATTGAGTGGGACAAACTACGGAACAAGCAGCACATGACAAACACAGGTTTTGTTCGACAACGCTTGATATATTTTTTATTTTCATACAATATCACTTTTTTTGCTAAATCCTCAGTAATAATTAGTCTAGATTATTTTCAGGTCGATTAGGCACCATGCTCATATACTTGAAAGGTTGCGTTCAGCGATTGTATTCAGACTCTATCGTACTAAATAATGTGAGTTCGATATAAGAAAAGTACTTAAAAATAGTAGTATAGCGGGAAAAAAAGTATTTATAAATCATTGAAAATAACAAATATTACTAATAATTCCGCTATGATTTCCAAGCATAAAGTTACAGAAATTTATTTCATAATTGACGAATTTTTCAAAGAATTTGATCATCTTATCAAGGATTACTCGCTTTAGGATGCACGAACGAAGAAAAGAAAGCGCAAGTTCACGATGTCTCAAAGCGAAGTGATGACCATACTGATTTTGTTCCACAGCGAGACATTCAAGAACTTGAAAAGTTTTTATGTCTTTTACGTTCAAAAGCATATGCAGAAAGATTTTCCAGAGACCGTATCCTACAATCATTTTGTAGAGTTGCAACGCAAAGTTTGTGTACCGCTGGCCGTCTTTGTCAAGATGATGTGCATGGACAGATGTACTGGGATCTCCTTTATCGACTCCACCCCGCTTCGCGGTTGTCATATAAAGAGGGAGAAACAGCATAAGACATTCAAAGATATCGCCCAAAAAGGGCTATATTCCATCGGCTGGTTCTATGGATTCAAACTCCACTTGATCATCAACGACAGGGGAGAGATACTGGACTTTACTCTTACTCCCGGCAACATGGGCGACAGGGAACCGCTCAAGAGCATGGGCCTGCATAAACGGATTTTCGGGAAACTCTTTGGTGATAAGGGATACATATCAAAAGACTTGTTCGAACAGCTCTTTATTGACGGGGTACATCTTGTCACCAGGTTGCGGAAGAACATGAAAAATGCCTTGGCAGCGTACTCTTTTTTTGACAAAAAGCCCTCTATTAATACGATAGACAACCTAGTAGAAAAAGGACAATTAGTGGTTGCTTAAGTCGAACTCACGTTATATTAGCAAAAGAATTCCAATTGCTTAGTATACACTACTAAGCAAAGGTATAATAAAAAATCAGAAAGCCCGGTTATTGGGTTATCTTTTCCGGTTATTTTTTTTCTTTTTCTTCCCTCCGAAAGAATCATAGAATTGTTTCTTCTCTTTTTGCGCCCCATTTTCATCGCGTGATACTTCCACAATGAGCCTTCTGTCTTCGATATACATTCCCTTGAAAGTTTTTACCACTCTTGGTGCCAGCTCTTCCGGTATTTCGAAAAAGGAGAAATTCTTCATCAGGTCGATCCTGCCCACAGGGACTTTTCCT
>JBAYRG010000076.1:0-11002 GCA_041676805.1 Proteiniphilum sp. | reverse complement strand
TTCGATCCTTAAATAATGGGAAAACGTGGGAAGGGCCGATTTATCCTCCTCATATTGAAGAAGAGATTAATTTTAGTGCATTAGGAGATCCCCTTCCTGCTTATAATAGAGGGGCACTATGCGAAGGAAAAGATGGACGGATTTTTTGGGTGGTTGCAGTGAATGATTCTATTCCAGTAAAAAAGACATCAAATTATTTACTTGTCTCTGATGATAAGGGTTTAACCTGGCAGTATTCCGGTTTAGTTGCGTCAAACGATAAAATCTCTTTTAACGAAACATCCATATATGAAACGCCTAAGAGAGATTTAGTTGCATTTATAAGAACTGAGAACTATGATGATCAGGCATGTATCGCCCGTTCTACTGATGGGGGTAAGACGTTTAAATGGGAGTCAATGGGCTTTCAGGGACATCCATTGAATGCTCTCAGGCTTCCCGATAATCGAGTGTTACTAACCTATGGTTATCGTCATAAACCCTATGGGATTCGTGCACGAATACTCAATGCCGAATGCACAGACTATGCAACTGCTCCCGAATTTGTTTTACGGGACGATGGAGGAAGCACAGATATAGGCTATTCATGGCCTGTCCAATTAGATAAGGATAGGGTTCTGGTTGTCTATTATTTTAATAAAGAAAATGGAATACGTCATATTGCAGGAACAATTATAGAAATCGGCAAAGAGTAGTAGAATTTTTATGTAAGTAGAGATAAGAAAGAATTATCGTGGAAAAATAGTGACGGTATTTGTAAGATAAAATTTACGAAAACAAAACGTATGAATATATTTGATAAAACGAATGAACTCTTAATAAGATCACTTAAAGTTATTCCCTTGGGTGCTCAAACTTTTAGTAAATCTGTCCGTTATTACGTAAAGGGACATGCTCCTATGTTTATTGATCATGCCGAGGGTTGTTACTTATGGGATGTTGATGGGAATAAGTTTACCGATTTTATGTGTGCGCTTGGTCCTATCACGCTTGGATATAACTACGAGAAAGTAAATCAAGCAGTAATAGACCAACTCAAGAAAGGTGTTTTATATTCTACTCAATCGCCATTAGAAGTTGAACTGGCAGAAAAGTTGACAAAAATAATCCCTTGTGCGGAAATGGTTCGGTTTGTGAAAAACGGAGGTGACGCCACAACTTCTGCTATAAGATTAGCAAGGGCTTTTACCGGAAAAGAGAGGGTGGCAATGTGCGGTTATCATGGCATGCACGATTGGTCAATTGGAGCATCAGCCAATAATCGAGGAGTACCGAGCGCAGTACGGGAGCTTACAACTCTTTTTTCTTATAACGATTTGGACTCTCTTGAAAAAGTGCTAGAGAAGCATAAAAATGAATTTGCGGCTGTAATACTTGAACCTATCCAGTCAAATGGAACTACGACTGAATATTTACAAGAGGTGAAAAATATCACCCATAAAAATGGTGCTTTACTTATTTTTGATGAGGTGGTAAGTGGTTTTAGATATGCACTTGGTGGTGCAAGTCAACTGTACAATGTTGTTCCCGATATGGCAGCATTAGGGAAGGGTATGGCAAACGGTATGCCTTTGTCGGCGATTGTCGGGAGGAGAGATTTACTTAGTCAGATTTCGGATGGCGTCTTTATTTCCACAACGTTCGGAGGTGATGCAATTTCAATTGCCGCTGCTCTTGCAACAATTAATGAAATAGAATTAAACAACGTAATTGATTATTTTTGGGTATTAGGTACTAAAATGCTGAAAGGGCTGTCGGATTTAATTAAAAAATACGATATTAATGGCGCTGTAACTATAAGTGGTCTGGCTCCTCATTGTGGTATCGTTTTTAATGAAATTGGAAGTTTGAGCAGTTTAGATATTAACTCCGTTTATTCCTATTTTATGATAAAAAATAATATACTCGCATTTTCAATAAATAATATATCTTACTCGCATAAAGAAGAAGATATTGATGACTATTTGAATGCCGCAGATAAAGCATTTAAGGCTATAGGAAAGGTTGTAAAACAAGATAGCATTGAAGGGATTATACCAGTAGAAGGGCTTATTAATCCCATATTTAAAAGGAATATCTAGTAGAGATATTTTATTCTATAATAATATGTTAGAGAAATATAAAGAAAATGATAAGAGATTGTTAGAGCAGATAAAAAACATCTTGCCTAATAAAATATTTGATGCACATATACATCTTTATGATGCCTCCTTTATGAGTAATTATTATGAAAGAGGAGGTGCTTTCAATAGAAAGAGGGTTACTTTTGGTGATTACCTTATTGATAATAAAATGTTGTTGGAAGATAATTTTATTACAAGGGCAAATATCCTTATGTTACCGGATTTGTACATGGATAAGTCTTCTCGAAAAGAATTTAAAGAAAAATCTCTGAAATTTTTGATGCAAGAACTTGATAGGAATCCTTTAAATGTGGGTGAAGTTGCAGTATTTCCGGAGTATTCAATCGAGGATGTAGAGTTATTACTGGTACATCCTAATATAATTGGATTTAAATGCTATCATACAACCTCAGATAAAAAACCAACTTTCAACGCAACAATTAATGAATATCTGCCCGAAAGTGTATGGCAAGTTGCGAATGAAAGGGAGATGTGTATAACCCTACATATGGTTCGTGATAAATCATTGTCTGATGAGAATAATTTCAGGTATATTACTACCATGTGCCATAAATATCCCAAGGCTAAATTGATTTTGGCGCATTGTGCAAGAGGATTTGCATCATGGACAACCGTGGAAAAAGTTGAAGAACTTGTAGACTATGAGAATGTTTGGTTTGACTTGTCCGCAGTGTGCGAATCCCCGGCCATATTCCAGATAGTAAATAAAACAGGTATAAAAAGAACTGTCTGGGGAAGTGATTATCCAATATCTATGATATACGGAAAAGCAATATCATTATCCGATACATTTTATTGGATAGATGATGAAGATTTATGTTCTTTTTCCAAAAAGACAGGTGTTGTTGGTAATTCTGTACTGATTGAATCGCTACTGGCTGTTAAACAAGCGATCTGTATGCTCGAGTTGGATACTTCCCAGATAGAGGATATCTTTTACAATAATGCAATACGACTATTTAATATAATTGATTAAAGTTTGTTGAATATCTGATAATGAGTGGAAAATATTTTATTATTATATTTCTATTTGTTGTTTTTACAATAGATTGTAACATGAACCCCAGACAAAACATACTATTGGAACATGTTTCAGAAGAAGATGCGATCGCCCTTTTGAGAAATAATATGCAAAACCAGAAAGAGTGGATAAAGGTTCATGCGGCAGAATTTCTTCTATGGAGTGGACACCAGAAAGGTGTAAGCGAAATTTTTCTGAACGAAGAAAAGAATTTTGGCACTCAATCCCCTTACCGGATAGGAATTTGGCGGATTTTAGCACAAACGGAAACAGAGCAAGAGAAAAAGGATATTTGGATAGATAAAATTATAAATGCTTTTTTAGACGAAAAAGGAAGCGACAGGCTTCACGCCATAGAAACACTTGCCAAATTAAAGATCTCAGTTTTTGATGCAAATTCGAAATTAACAGACATTCTAATTACAGACACTTTAGATAGTTTTGCCGTTTACAAGTTGTGGAATTTTGCTTACTCTTCTGAAGAGAATTTTTGGTTAGTACAGGACAGGCTACTAAAAATAGCTATATCGGAGGATCGATCACCGCTAGTGAAGATTATTTCTGCTTATACACTGAAAAAGATGGGGGTGATGGATGGAACTGCCTGGCGTACTTTGGCAGAAACGGCATTATCCACTTCTTCCGACTTATCCGTACAGGTAGTTCTTTTGAATACAGCCATTGTAACGGCAAATCAAGAAATGGCTCAGACAGCACTTTATGTACGAGCTGTAAAGGAATTATTCCATTTGAATGAAAAAGAATATAATAATAATTTTAAAATGAGTCTTTTGGATACCTTGGCAGAAAAAGGAGATAAAGAAGACTTAGAGTTGCTTTATTCCATCTTTAACACCATTAAAACAGTGGAAGATGCTGCTACAGTTGATCTGTTGTCAAGTTGTGCATATGCTATTTTAATGATCGAAAAGAAAAATAAAACTTCAAAAACAGTATAATGGTAAAACCGAGTGTCCATCAATTGCCATCAAGAGCCTGGCTTACCGTAGGTCTTCTTTTTATAGTTGGTCTGTTGAACTACTTAGACCGGATTATGCTCACCACTATGAGAGGGTCTATCATGGAGTCTATCCCAATGACTGAGGCCGAATTTGGGTTGTTGACTTCTATCTTCTTATGGGTCTATGCAATTTTAAGTCCTTTTGCAGGATTTATGGCGGATCGGTTTAAAAGGAGCCATGTTATTATCATGAGTTTATTTGTCTGGTCTTTGGTTACGTGGATGACCGGTCATGCTACTACCTATAATCAACTGTTATTCTCAAGGGCTTTAATGGGTATCAGTGAGGCATTTTATATCCCGGCGGCTTTGGCCTTGCTTGTGGACTATCACAGGGGACCTACTCAATCGTTGGCTACAGGCTTGCATTTAGCCGGGGTGATGTTGGGTCAGAGCTTGGGTTTTCTAGGGGGATGGATTGCAGAAAAGTACAGTTGGGGGTTAGCCTTTAACAGTTTTGGGATTATAGGTATCCTTTATGCAGTGTTGCTGATATTTTTGTTGCGTGAACCGGTTCATACAGAGATTGAATCGACTGTAGGTACAAACGAGAAAAAAAAGAACCGGGAGGGAAAGGTCAAGTTTGGAGAAGTATTTAAAAATATATTTACCAAGCCGGCATATATTTATCTTCTTGTCTTTTGGGGGGTTATGGGACTTATCAGTTGGATGATATCCGCATGGCTGCCTACTTATTATCAGGAAAATTTCCAGTTATCTCAAACACAGGCCGGCCTATATGCTACAGCGTATCTTTATCCGGTATCAATAGTGGGTGCCATTCTTGCAGGGGTGATTACTGATAAATGGAGTGTGAGAAATAAATACGCTCGCATTCTGGTACCTATGCTTGGTCTGGCTATAGCTGCACCCTGTGTTTTCTTTGCCAGTTATACTTCCATATTGCCAGTGGCGATTGTCTTTTTGATGGTTTACGGATTTATGAGGATGACCGTGGATGATAACCTGATGCCGATCATGTGTCTTTTTGTTGAAAATAAATATAGGGCAACCGCCTTTGGCATTATGAATATGTTCAATACGATTATTGCTGGAATTGGAATCTTTTTAATAGGAGCAATGAGAGATTCAAATATCAGTTTAGGGACTATATACCAGGTGGCTGCGTTGAGCTTATTTGTTTGTATTCTCTTTTTGTATTTAGTAAAACGAAATATTAAAGTCTCAAAATAAGATAATATCAATATGAAAGAGAGTAGAGTGTTGAAAAAGTTAAGAGCAGGCGAGGTTGTTAGTTGCTTTAAACTGAATTTGTCTGGTGGTGAAGTGGCTGAAATTGCGGCGATGTCCGGTTTTGATTGCATTTGGTTAGACAGGGAGCATGTGGTACAGGACTGGAGTGATATCAAGGCACAAAATTGGGCGGCAAAATCATACAATGCAGATGTGATGGTCAGGGTTTCCCGTGGGAATTACAGCGATCTTATCAAGCCGCTCGAAATGGATGCCACGGGGTTATTGGTACCTCATATCATGAATTTGGAAGATGCGAAAAAAATCATCCATTTTACTCGTTTCCATCCTATCGGGAGACGTCCGATTGACGGGGGGAATGCCGATGGCGGTTATACGAATCTTGATTTCGACAAATATTTAGAACAGGCCAATGCACAGCGATTTATTGCTTTACAAATCGAAGATCCCGAACCGCTCGATGATTTGGAGGCTATTGCCGCTTTGGAAGGGTATGATATGCTCTTTTTCGGTCCCGGAGATTTTAGTCAGGGTATAGGAGCCCCAGGTCAATGGGATCATCCTCTGTTGATAGAGACACGCAAGCGGGTAGCGGAAGTGGCACGCAAATATGGGAAATTCGCCGCTACCACCGGAAGTGTCCATAATGTGGAAGAATTGATCAATATGGGGTATCAATTTATTAGCATTGGTGCTGATGTAATAGGCTTGAGTAGTTATTGCAATGAATTGGTTCATAGCTTTAATCGTCTGGATCTGAATAAAAGCGAACAGAAGAGTACTTCCTTTGGGCCGTACAAATAGCATACTATGCAAAAAAGAGCGCTAGGGAAAACAGGGATATCAATTTCGGAAATCGCCTTCGGTGGAGTCGAGATAGGGATGCCTTACGGTATAGGGGTACACAGTTCCGAGGATATGCTCTCGGAGAAAGAGGCGGTGAAGCTGCTTCATCAGGCTGTCGATGCAGGGATTAACTTTTTCGATACGGCCCGTATGTATGGCAATAGCGAAAACATCATGGGGAAAGCCTTCAACGACAGGCGGGATAAAGTTGTGCTGGCAACCAAATGCAGGCATCTATTGGATGGAGATGGGAATCTACCTCCTGATTCCGAATTGCGGGGCATGATTGAAAAGTCGCTTCAGGAAAGCCTGGACGCCTTGCAGACCGACCATGTGGACATTTTTATGCTCCATCAGGCAAATCTGCAGATATTGGAGAACGAAACGATTGCTGCTGTTTTTAATGAGTTGAAAAATCAGGGAATATGCAGAGCGACAGGTGTTTCTACTTATGCGATTGAGGAAACTGAAAAAGCAATGGATAAAGGAGGTTGGGATATGATTCAACTACCATTTAATATGATGGATCAGCGACAAGGCGCTTTATTCCAAAAAGCTTATCAGAGGGGTGTCGGTATCGTGGTCAGATCGGTACTTTTAAAGGGGCTCCTGAGCGATAGGGGGAAGAGCCTGCATCCGGCATTGAAAGAGGTGGAAAACCATATTGCCAGATACGACGATATCACCCTTGGTACTGATATGAACTTGCCGGCACTGGCTACAAAATTCGCCCTTTCATTTCCGGAAATCTCCGCTGTGCTGGTGGGCATAGACCGGAAAGAATATCTGGAAGAGACGCTTAAAACGGCGAATGGAGATTATCTGGATTTGGTAACTTTCAATAAAGCAAAAGAACTGGCATATCCCGACCCGGCGTTTATCAACTTGCCTTATTGGGATAAAATGAATTGGTTAAGATAACAACGGAAAAATAAAGAGTTATGACAAAAATAGGTGTAATCGGGATGAGCCCTGGAAATGCGCACCCTTACTCATGGTCGTCTATTATTAATGGTGCTTTTGATACGGATGAAATTAATCGCATCGGTTATCCGGCAGTTGCAAATTATTTAGAAGCTAATAAAGATACGCTTGGCATTCCCGGTACCGAAGTGACTTGTGTATGGACGCAGGATCGTAGCATCTCCGAGAGCATTGCAAAGACATGCAAGATAGCCCGGATTGCAGAAAACCTGGAGGATATGATCCCGTGGGTGGATGCGGTACTGCTTTGCCGTGATGATCCGGAAAATCATGTGGCGATGGCAAAACCATTCCTGGATGCCGGTATCCCGCTATTTGTCGATAAACCGCTTGCCATAACAATGGGTGACTTGCGCTATTTTTCTGAAGAGAATGCCAAAGGTAAATTCCTGATGTCTTGTTCTTCCATGCGTTTTGCCAATGAATGCAGAATTGTGAAGCAGGAAATCAACGCGTTGGGTAAATTGGAACTCGCTACGGCTGTGGGAAAGAAAGATTGGGTGAAATATGGTGTCCATTTGCTGGAGGCGCTCTTCTCCCTATTAGATGATCCTCGTCCTGCTTCTGTGAAATATATCGGGAAAACGGATAAGGATATTGTGTATATAGAGTTTGAAAACGGACTTCAGGCGACCGTCCATCTCTTTATGGATATTGCTGGCACTTTTCAACTCTCACTCTTCGGACAGCAGGGTTGGAGACTGATGGATATAAAAAATTCCTATTCGATGTTCAGGGATAATATCATCGAGTTTATCCGTTCAGTGCAGGAGGGGAGCCCGCGTCTCTCTTTCGACAAGACAGAAAATATCATACGTACCGTCATTGCGGCCAAAGAAAGTAAAAAGAGAGACGGGGAAACCATAGAGATGTCGAAGTTTTAATATTTTGAATGATGAATGTAAAAGAGTTGTTGAGCCTGCGGGGTAAAGTCATATTAGTGACAGGGGGTGCCGGAAACTATGGGAAATGTATCGTGGAAGGCATGGCGGAAGCCGACGGAACGGTAATCATTGCCTCCCGCAATATGGATAATGTGAGGGAGGTCGTCTCCCGGTTTTGTGAGAAAGGGCTTGAGGTATACGCCATGCAGGTGGATCAGGAAGATCATGTATCGATCATCTCATTGAAAGAAGCGATCATTAATCAGTTTGGCCGGTTGGACGTGTTTGTGAATAACGCTGTTGGGAGACCGATGAAAGGGTATGACGATCCGATGGAGAATTTTGCCCGTTCCATGGAAATCAATGCAACGGGCGCGATGGATATCTTGCGTGAGATGGCCGCCCTGATCGAACAGGGTGGCGGAGGAAGCATCATCAATATCGCTTCCATGATGGGTATGTATGGCCCCGACTTGTCGAATTATGAAGGCACCAATATGGGGAATCCTCCCCCCGATTATTTCTTTCACCGGGCAGGCTTAATCAACCTGACACGCTATTTGGCGAGGATTTATGTGGGAAAGAACATACGTGTAAATTGTGTAAGCCCAGGCGGATTATTCAACCATCAACCCGCACGATTTCTCGAAAACTACTGTAAGAAAGTGCCGGTCGGACGCATGGCCAACAACGATGATATCAAGGGACTTATGGTGCTCCTTGCCTCCGATGCCGGCGCCTATATCAATGGAGAAAATATCCTGATGGATGGTGGGATGCATGCCTAATGGATAAAGAAAGTATTATTGCATAGAATATGAATAGACAGGCAAGCGATCAGTTATCTTTTAAAGGCCGTATTGTCACGGAAGCCGGAATAGTGAATGGATATCTTACTATCAAGGATGGATCTATTATCAATATAGGAGATTCGTGTCCCGATAATCAGATGGTTGATCTGGGTGATGCTTATCTCTTTCCCGGCTTTATCGATTTGCATATCCATGGAGTACATGCATCATTGGTGGATGATGGTGGGGAAGCATTGTCCGAAATATGCCGTATTCTTCCACAATATGGCGTTACCGGCTTTTTGCCCACTGTGGCACCTCTTCCCAAAGGAGAAGATAGTGCATTTCTCTCCCTATTGGCCAATACGAAAACTGAAGGAGCTGAGAAGCTTGGATTTCATCTTGAGGGACCTTTCCTGAAAATAACCGGAGCATTGAATCCCGAAGCGATTGCCCATTCGGATTCCGACAGGGTAACTGCTTTGATAAATGCTGTCAAACCCTATAAAGCCATATTCAGCATCTCGCCGGATGTGGAGGGGATTGAAAACCTGATTCCGTTGATGGTTGAGAATGACACGCCGGTATTTATAACCCATACTGCGGCCACTGTAGAACAGACTCAACGGGCGATAGCGTTGGGAGCTCGTCACGCCACTCATTTCTATGATGTCTTTCCCTCTCCACCGGTAACGGAACCGGGCGTAAGGCCTTGTGGTGCCGTAGAGGCTATTCTGGCAGACGAACGGGTGAGTGTGGACTTTATTCTGGATGGGGTGCATGTGGATCCGATCGCGGTGAAGATGGCGCTGGCCTGTAAAGCTAAAGGTCCGGGAAAAGTCTGCCTGATCACGGATGCCAATGTGGGCGCAGGATTGGAGCCGGGACGGTTCGTTTTTGGCAATAGCGGTGAGATATATTTTTCATCGAAAGGAAGCCCTGCCCGGTCAGTGAAAGATGACACATTGGCAGGGAGCGGACTGACGATGGACCAGGCATTGAGGAATGCCATGCAATGGCTGGATATAGATCTGGTGGAAGCTTCTCAACTGCTTAGCACCAATCCGGCAAAACTGTTGGGAGTGGATGATAAAAAAGGGAAATTGGCTATCGGGTACGATGCCGATTTCGTGGTGATGAATGATCAATTAGAGGTGTTGCAAACATGGATAGACGGGAAATGTTTTTTTAAAAGGAGATAATATGATACAAGCAAGAACAATCGAGCCTGACCATTTGACTGTTGAGCGTCAGCAATTTGACTTTAACCCTTCTGAATGGGTGCCGTTCAAGGATAAGGAGGAGATAAACAGGGTGTCGAATATCAAAAGGGAGGATATTGAGAAGCACTCAAATCCGGATTTCAAAATAAAAGTAATCCCTGATGCCGATGTGGATTTTATCTGGCTGACAGATATGGTCAGTAGGATTAAACATGTGGCCGAGACGGGGGATAGGCTTGTGATGATCCTTCCCAATCCCGCACCCATATACAGGCACGTGGCTCGTTTGATAAATGCATGCAATATCGATTGTAGGAATATCTATGCTTTTGCCATGGACGAATATGCCGATGAGAACGGAAATATTGCTCCCGAAAGCTGGGAGTTCAGTTTTACAAATGCCATGATGAAGTATTTCTATTATGAAATAGATAAAAAACTGAGACCCCCCAGGGATCATTTCGTCGGATTCACCAACGAAAATTTAAAAGATTACGGAAAGATGATCGATGATCTCGGAGGAGCAGATATATGTTACAGCGGTCCGGGATGGACAGGTCATCTGGCTTTTATAGAACCTGACGCTCCTGAATTCCAGGGTACGCTTGAAGAGTGGAAAAATATGAGCGCCCGGATAGTAACGTTAAGTCCTTTCACCCTTGCGCAAAATTCGTTGCATGGATGTTTCGGTATGAGTGGTAATTTGGCGGCCGTCCCACCGAAAGCAGCCACGGTTGGCCCTTCAGAAGTAATAAAATCGAAGCATCGCATGGATGTCCATGCTATTACGGTACACGGGACCACCACCGCCTGGCAGCGCTTTATCTCCCGTCTTGTATTGCATGGCCCGGTCACACCGTTAGTGCCCGAATC
>JBAYRG010000075.1:0-11234 GCA_041676805.1 Proteiniphilum sp. | reverse complement strand
TAAAGAATAAAGACTTTGGGTCAAATGAAAAAAACAATCACATTACTACTGCTCGTAACCGGTATGGTTGCGTATGCCCAGCAAAACCCTCCTCTCCCTATAGATCCAAAGGTGAGGAGAGGAAAACTTGAGAATGGCCTCACTTATTATATCCGACAAAATAATCTTCCTGAAAACAGGGCCGATTTCTACATAGCTCAGAAAGTAGGCTCCATGCAGGAAGAAGACAATCAAGCCGGTCTGGCTCACTTTTTAGAGCACATGGCTTTTAACGGGACCACAAATTTCCCTAAGAAGTCTATGCTGGAGTACTTACAGGACAATGGAATTAAGTTTGGCACCAACATCAATGCCTACACCTCTTTCGACGAAACGGTATACTATATATCCAATATACCAACCACCAATAAGAATCTGGTCGATTCGGCCCTTCTTGTGCTCCACGACTGGTCGTGTGGCATTGCCCTTGAAGAGGAAGAGCTGGACAGCGAACGCGGTGTAATCAGGGAGGAGTGGCGTACCCGTGGTGGCGCACAACAAAGATTATGGGATCAGTTACTCCCGAAGATATACCCCGACAGCAAATATGCAAACCGGATACCTATCGGAAGTATCGACGTGATCAATAACTTCAAACCTCAGGAGATCAGAGATTACTATCACAAGTGGTACCGTCCCGATCTACAGGGCATCATTGTTGTGGGCGATTTCGATATAGATGAGATGGAACAAAAGGTAAAGGATTTATTCTCAACCATACCACTCGATGAGGAAAGAGCTGAACGCGAATACTACCCCGTCCCCGATAATAAAGAACCCATCGTGGCCATCGCCTCCGACAAGGAAGCCCGCAATACACAAATAATGATGTTTTATAAGCATGACCCAATGCCCGATGAGTTGAAGAATACGCAGGCCGGCTATATCATGGAGTATATCCTGGGAGCCGCCTCCTCAATGATGAACCAGCGTTTCTCCGAGATCATCCAGAAACCTGACGCACCTTTCACTTCCGCATATGCCTACAACGGAGATTATTTTGTGGCCAAGACAAAGAATGCATGGACCGTGGTGGCAGGAAGTGCGGAAGACAAGATAGAGAATGCACTGGCAGCTATGGTACGCGAGACAGAAAGGGTGAAGCGGCACGGCTTCACTGCGTCGGAATATGAAGTTGCCCGCACCAATACCCTGAAGAGATATGAAGATTCTTACAACAACCGCGACAAGCAGAGAAACTCTTCCTATTCGCAAGAATATGTACGTGCCTTCACCGACGGGGAACCTATTCCCGGGATCGAATTTGAACACCAATTCATGCAGGCGGTAGCTCCCAGTATTCCTGTAGAGGCGATCAACCAGACTATTCAGCAGTTGATTGGTAATGAAAATATAGTAATTACCGTCACCGGTCCAGAAAAGGAGGGGTTGGCATATCCTGCAGAAGAAACATTGCTTAACCTATTAGTATCTGTACAGGGCGAAACCGTCGAACCATACGCGGAAGAGGTGATCGATGAGCCATTGGTTGCCACACCTCCCACTCCCGGTAAAATCGTGAAGAGAGAGAAAGATGAGGCGATGGACGCTACAGTGTGGACATTAGGAAACGGGATAAAAGTAATCCTGAAAAACACCCACTTCAAGGACGACCAGATCATGATGACCGCCACAAGTGCCGGTGGATATTCCCATTATGGAGAGAAAGATCCGGTGAACAGTAGGATGATGAGCAATATAGCCACACTGGGAGGAGTAGGGAATTTCAGCGCGACCGATCTACCCAAGGTGCTGGCGGGGAAGACAGCATCCGCCCGTCCGGGTATCAGCCTTACCACGCAGGACTTCAATGGTTCTTCTTCCATCAGGGATTTCGAGACCATGCTACAACTGGTCTACCTCTATTTCACTGCTCCACGACAGGATAACGATGCTTTCCAATCGTTTGTCCAACGGATGGAAACCCAGCTGAAAAATCAGGAAGCCGAGCCGATGATAGCTTTTAGCGACTCAGTATCGAGCGCTATATATGGCAATAATCCATTGACAAAAAGGATCAAGGCGGATGACCTGAAGAAGCTCGATTACAACCGTATCATGGAGATGTATGCCGAGCGGTTTTCCAATCCCGGTAGTTTTATATTCACATTCGTGGGAAATATCGATGAAGAAAAGATTCAACCCGTAGTGGAACAATACCTTGCCTCCCTGCCCGGCAAAGCCGAGAAAGGTGAATTTGTAAAAGTACCTATGAACTTCAGGGAAGGAAGACTTGAGAGTATCTTCCAACGGGAGATGCAAAACCCCAAGGCCTCCGTATTCAACACCCTGACAGGAGTAATAACCCGGGAGATGAAAAACCGGATAGTGATGAACATGTTCGATCAAATCCTTGATATCATCTATATCGAGAAGGTGCGGGAAGAAGAAGGGGGTACTTACGGTGTGTACGCAGGGGGTTCCATCTCCCGTTATCCGGAAGGCCAAACCATCTTACAGATCATGTTCGATACCGATCCGGAAAAAATGGAATATCTCAATCAAATTGTATTGAATGTACTGAAGGATTTTGCGGTGAATGGCCCTCGTGATAGTGATTTCACGAAGGTAAAAGAGTATATGAACAAAAGCTATAACGAAAATCTGAAAGAGAACAGCTATTGGTTGAATATCCTCGACAACAAATATTTTTACGGTGAAGATAACCATACCCAATACATTGAAACCGTAAATGCCGTCACAAAGGATGACCTTCAGAATTTTGTCAAAGCACTGCTCGACCAGGGCAACCTGAAAACCATAGTGATGATGCCAAAAGTAACGGAATAATCCTGTTGATCAATCTCTACAATAAGCCCGCATTGGAGTTTCCGGTGCGGGTTTGTTTTTCTATTATTTCCCCCGGACATGTTTATATCGAAACAGAAAAGCAAACAAGATGGTAACGATAGAGGATATTCATGGCAATTAGTGTAATTTTCAGCGACCTATGCTCGGCTGTTATTCGGTTGCTATTCAGTTATTATTCAATCGGCATTCGATTGTAATTATCCCGCAAAACGGGAAATAACAGCGAAGCAAATAACAGACGAAGTGTGAATAACGGCGAAGCCGAATAACTATCGTTGTAACCAGGGCGCCGGATTGAGTTTGTTTGTTTTTTGCCAAAGCTGAAAATGCATGGTGGAGACACCGGTATCCGGATCGGTGAAGATTCTGCCCAATGACTGACCGGCTTTCACCCTGTCACCCTGCTTTACAAACAGGTCGTATATATTGGCATAAAATGTATAATAATCGCCGTGACGCACAATCACACAGGTATTAGAACCGGGAAAGGAAAATACTTTCGAGACCTCTCCATCGAATACACTACGTATATTGGCTCCTTTCTCAGTCTGAATATCAATACCGTTACTATTGGTAGTAACATTCCATTCATTGTGCTTTTTGGCACCAAAACCACCTACAATAGCGGCTGTTCCAGTAACCGGCATAGGCAGTTTTCCCCTGTTGGCAGCGAAATCTTTCGACAGGTTAAAGGTCTCATCTGTAGCTGTACTTCTACCGATCCTGGGGCCCGGTGCAGCTTCAGAAGCATATTCTTCTGCCCTGGCAGCTGCTTCACGTTTGATCTCCTCCTCACTCTTCCCTTCCCTTCGAGCCTCAGCCTGTTTCTCCTCCTCTTTTTTCCGTCGTTCATCCTCTTCAACTTTTCTTCTAGCCACCGCCTCACGCTCTTGGCGCGCCACCTCCTCAGCGATAAGCTTCTCAATCTGAGCATTCAACTGGTTGGCACGTTGCTGTTTTTCTCGAAGCGTCTTCTGTAATTCCCGCTCTTGCCCCTTCACAGTTACCATCTCCGACTGGCGCGTCCTCTCTTCTCCCTGTAACCTTTTCTGTTCCTCCTGTAACGAGACCAATGCTTTTTCCCTGTCTGCTTTAGCCTTGGCCAACGACTCCTGTTTTTCCTTTATCTGGGCATGCTGTTTCTTTATTTCTTCAGCCTCCGTTTTCTGCCATTTAGAATATTCCTTTAGATATTGCATTCTCCGTAATGATTCACCTACAGTTTTTCCGGACAAGATAAAAAGCAGTTTATTTTGACTAAATTTATGGTTCAACATCCCTTTTATTGCATCGGCATAATAATCCTGTTTCTTTTTCAGTGCTATATTGAGCCTGGATATCTCACTTTCAAGACGCACCTCCTCCTTACGTAATGTCTCAATCTCCCGATTCTGGACATCGATTAATTTCTTACGAGCCGATATCTGGTTGTTAATAAGGTTGATCCTATCCAAGATGGTGGTAGTTTGTTTTTTGAGGTCAAGATAGAGTTTATTCGTATTTCTTATCTCCTCCATCAACGCCTGCTGCTGCCGTTGCAAATTCTCAATCTGCCGGGTTTGTGACAGCAAGATCAAAGCCATCCCATGGAAAAGCAATAAGAAAACAATTTTTTTCATATCTTATTGTTAAAAACCAATTATAATCGTTGAATCGTTGAATTGTTGAATTGTTGATTTCACCTTTTCAGTTAAACAAATCTTTCCACCTCCCCACATTGGCACATTGGCACATTGGCACATTGGCATATTGGCACATTAACAATTACTTCTTCGGAGAAAACATCTTGAGTATCTCATCAAAAGAAATTTTCGTATAGTTCGATGGCACGTTCAGTTCCAACTGCAAGGGAGTGTCCGTGACTACATCAGAAAAGAGTAATTCGGCGTTAGTATTTCTTGATGCGGAAGAGAGCGTCATATTCATCTTGTGTGGAAAGGTAGCATTGTTCAATGCCATAAAATTATGGTATTCCCACTGCATATACTGTTTTTTCTCTGATTGCATCAGATGGGTAAAGGTGATGCGGTCATCCCCATTGACCGTAAATGAATAATCGATACCCGAGTCAGTATCTTTGGCCGTAATATGATAATTCTGATCCGAAGCGCGATTATAATTGAAATCACTATAATTACCCGTATCAACCCTCTCTTTCCCCGATATAAAAAGTGCGTTTGTGAACAGTGACTGCATCGTATAATAGTCGAAACCAATAGGATAAAGATCCTTTAAAGTGGAAAACGATTCTAACACATACCGTTTATTCATCCTGTCGAGCAGAAACAATGTATCCGGATTAATATAAAGCCGAAACATCTCCACCCCAAAAAGCGGCTGGATAGATATTTGAAGAGCTTCATCTTTGATAATTCGCAGGTTAGCCTTCGAGCTATATGATTTCGTGCCGGAATTCATTCCCATATTAAGTTTTGCTGAGAGGGTCCGATAGTGAAATTCACTGGCAATAATATCACTGAAGAGCTCATGATACGCCTTATCCTCCACCGGAGAGGTAGTGTAAACGATCCTCTGTTTCGGTTTACAGGCAGTGAATGCCACAGCAGAAAGTAAACAAATAATCAAAATTTGTCGGTAACGGGAAATATTCATCATTATAATTCGCCATTTTTAATTTTTCTATCCAATGTTGGAGAGTCACCTCCTAACTCTTTGGCTTTCTTCCATTGCTCCAACGCTTTTTCTTTCTCTCCGGTTTGGAACAACACGTCTCCATAATGCTCTACAACCTCAGCCGAGAGATTATCTTCTTTGCTATTTTCAATAGCTCGTTCTATATAGATCTTAGCCAACGTGTAAGAGCCCTGTTCATACAGCACCCACCCATAGGTATCGAGATAGGTAGGGTTTGCCGGCTCCGCCTTCACTGTAATACCACTCATCTGTTCCGCCTTATCGAGATCTTTTTTCTCCAATGACAGATAATAACTATAATTGTTCAAGACGGGGAGATTCTGCGGATGCAGTTGCAGTGCCTTTTCATAACTCTCGAAAGCCTTTTCCTTATTACCGAGGAAATGATTTAAATCTCCAATCTGTCCATGAAATTCAGACTCCACAATTGGATTACGCATAGTCGCACTTGCCAATCCCTCCTCAAAAACTCTCAGTGCCTCCTGATGGTTATCCTGCTGAAAATAAACCGCTCCCAAATAGAAGTAGAATTGAGCTTCCTCTGGCAAATGTTTCAACGCCTCGGTCGTTATTTCTTTTATTTTTTCCAGATTCTGGTCGGGAAGAGCAATACGAAGCAGTTGCTCATACCCGGCAGGATCTTCCGGATTTGATGTGATATAGATCTCGAATTGTTTTGTAGCTCCCTCTTTATCCTCCTGCAATAAAAGGACATTCCCATAGATCATATTTAATTGGGAGTTATTGGGATATTGTTCAAAGAGTGTCTCAAAAAGAGAATTGACCTGCTTCATATCCTGTTGGCTCTGCTGCAGAATGGAAAGATAACGGGTAAGCAACTGCAATTTCACCTCCACATCCATCAGTGAGTTTGTGACGGCTTTTTGCAACTCTGTCTGTGCTGCCTGTTTATCGTTTCTCCTCTCATAGTAATTGACCATAGAGAGGATAAGCGCGGGATCATCGGGATCGATCCCTTTGGCTCTCTCATAATAGTTCAACGCCTCTTTATACTGATTATCTTCAAGATATAAATCTCCCATCAGGATAAGGTATCTCGGCTCTGAAGGATTTTTCTCAATGATCTGGCTGATCTCGCCGAAAGCCTGCTCTTTCTGATCCATCATTGAATAGAGACGGAATTTATTCAGGGCGATCATCTCATTGATACCGGTGTTCTTTTCCAAATCATTTAATGTGGCGATTGCCTCCTTCAACTCGCCCGTCTCGGCAAAAGCATTTGCCAGTTCAAACCGAACATCAAGTTTATCAGGATAGAGTTGAGACAGATGTTGATAGATATCGATTACTTGCTGCTTCAGTCCAAGCTCTTTACTCAAACCTGCCAACATCATGTTGTAATAATAGTTATCAGGATCAAGGGTGACCGACCGTCGGAAGAAATCAAGGGCTTTGTTCTTCTCCTGCAGCACATTATAAAATGTGCCCAATTCCACCAATACATTGGCATTGGTAGAATCAAGCGCATAACAGTGTTGGAACAAATCAATTGCCTGGTCATACTTCCCCAGGACTTTGGCGTTCAATGCCCCATAGAAGTAATAGTCGAACTTCCGTCTTGACTCTTCGTCGAGCTGAATCGCCTGTTTCTCCTGTTGCGCCATTGCCCTCACCGGCCACATTACAGGTAATGAGGCTGTCAGCAGAAGGAAAAGGAAGAATTTTCTCATTGTGGTTATTTGATATAGCATTCGCGATTGACTATTATTGCCTGCCGGTATGGCCAAATCCTCCAGCGCCACGCTTCGTTTCATCAAGCGAATCCACAGGCCGCCACTCCACACGGGCGTGTTGTGCAATCACCATCTGGCAGATACGCTCTCCGTCTTGTATGGTGAAATCCTCATTCGAGAGATTTACCAGGATCACCCCTATTTCACCTCGATAATCGGCATCTATCGTTCCGGGGGAGTTCACTATTCCAATGCCATGCTTGATGGCCAATCCGCTACGGGGACGAATTTGAGCCTCATATCCTTCCAATAGTTGAATATAAATACCGGTGGGTACCAATTTCCGTTCAAGCGGCTTCAATACTATAGATTCCTCCAAATTTGCACGCAAATCCATACCGGCAGCAAATGCAGTAGCATATCCGGGTAATGGATGGCGAGACTTATTGACTATTTTAATCTCCATCAGAAATGTCTAATCTGTTTAATCATGCGAATTTATATAATTCTGAGGAATTAAGTGCCTATTTGATGAAATTTAATGAATAAATAAATTGATCTGTTGCTCTCATCGAACTTTTTCATTCAATGAGATGATGCTTTTCTCGTGATGACGAAATTCAAATAAATTTGTTCTCTGTTCATTGAGCTTAACGAAAAAGTTTTATCTTTGTAACTATGAGTGACCACAATGATCTTTTGGCAAAATTGCGCCAGACACTAAATGACCAAGGTATAGACTCATTCCATATTCTCGAAGACCTGGTACCGATTGAGGAGCAAATGGAATTTTTCAGGTACTTCGACCGATTAAGGAGGGAGAACAGCCCCTTTGTGCGCGATGATGAAGTGAGTGTGCTTTTCTCTCCCAACGAGTCTATCGAGCGAAAAAAGAGAAGCTTAACCCTATTGGCATCCATTCCCGACGTAGGGGCTTACCGATCCATCGAGACCTACCACAGTAGCCCGCTGGAATCGGAATTACTGCACTGGTCATCCATGGCATTGGTAAGTAGCCGCATTGTGCTCAGCTCCGATTTGTCAGGCCACCAGCAGGTGTATATTTCCTCGGGATTAGGAGGGCAAGACAAGAAATTGCGTTTTTTCGCGCTTTTCACAACCCGTGAGAGACAGCATTTCACCGATTTGCAGAAAGAGATGGTGGACCGCGAATTCACCTTTCAACTGCAAAAAGCAGATGTAGTGATTGAAAAAATTGAAATTAAGGAGAATTATTTCACCATTCTCATGCTTTTCCCTTTCAACAAGGATGTGAAGTCGAACCTCAATGACGCTGTCATCGAATGCAACCAGTATGGTAATTTCCTCGACACCAAGTTCCTTTTCACCAATGTAAAAGTGTTGAGCGAAAAAGAGATTGAAAATATACTGGAGAAGAAATAACCTCTCTGTCGAATCTATTTCAATCAGACTGTATGTCATAGCCATTTCAACAAAGAAAAAAGTAAAATAATTATAGCATCGGAAAAGATGAACAACCGCATACTCATATCAATGACGACACTGTCTATCAGTGTCGCTTTCCTTATAGCATGCAATAGCACCTCCTCCTCTTTTGTATCTGACGACGAATTCCTCGATTTCATACAAAAGACCCATTTCAATTATATGTGGGAAGGGGCAGAACCCACCTCTGGACTGGCACCAGAGCGTATACATATGGATGGGGTTTATCCTCAGGATGACGCGGAGGTCATCACCACCGGAGGTAGCGGTTTCGGCATCGCAGGCCTGCTCGTCGGGGTCGATCGTGGATTCATCACCCGTGAAGAGGGAGTTGAACGATTGCACAAAATTAGCGATTATCTGGCTACCGCCGATCGTTTTCATGGTGTCTGGCCTCACTGGTTACATGGTCCCACAGGCAAAGTAAAACCATTCGGACAGAAAGATGACGGCGGTGATTTGGTGGAAAGCGCCTTCCTTATGCAGGGCCTGCTCTGTGTGAGAGAATATTTCAAAAATGGAAATGAAAGTGAAAAACAACTGGCGAGAAAAATCGATACACTTTGGCGGGAAATGGATTGGAGATGGTATCTGAACGAAGAGGATCTGCTCTACTGGCATTGGAGTCCTGAGTATGGCTGGGAGATGAATTTCCCCTTGGAAGGATACAACGAATGCCTTATCACTTATATCCTGGCAGCATCCTCTCCCACCTATTCTATTCCTGCATCGGCTTACCATAACGGATGGGCACGTACTGGTGGAATCAAAAGTGATGCGGTTGCCTATGGCCATCCTTTAATCTTGAAACATAACGGAGCGGAAGAATATGGAGGACCATTATTCTGGTCGCACTATTCTTATATCGGACTTAACCCGAAAGGATTGAAAGATCAATATGCCGATTACTGGCAACTCAACCGAAACCAGGCGCTCATCAACTACGAATATTGTGTGGAGAATCCTAAAGGATATGAAGGATATGGAAATAATTGCTGGGGACTGACCGCCAGCTATTCGGTAGACGGCTATTCAGCCCATATGCCGATGCAGAATGATCGGGGAGTCATCACACCTACCGCAGCATTATCCAGCTTCCCCTACACACCAGAAGAGTCGATGAGGGCGTTGAAACACTTCTATTTCGACCTGGGCGACAAGATATGGGGAGAATATGGTTTTTATGATGCATTCAGCCCACAGGACGACTGGTATCCACAACGCTACCTGGCCATTGATCAACTCACTATCGCGCCAATGATCGAAAATTACCGTACCGGATTACTTTGGAGACTGTTTATGGGTGCACCCGAGATTCAGGAGGGATTGAAAAAGCTGGGATTCAGTTATTTGGAAGAGTAAAGAGTAAAGAATAAAGAGTAAAGAACAAGGAATAAGGAATAAGGAATAAGGAATAAGGACAAAAGATTAGGGATTTCGGATTTTGTGATTTCAAAATTCAAGATTTGGCTTATGCCGATTGTTAATTGACTACGTCGATTTTCAATTCAAAGCCGGAACAAATTGGTAATTGGTAATTAGTAATTGCTAATTAGTAATTAGCATACACATACTCAATAGAAACGACAAAAATGGGAAAATGTATATGCGGTGGGGTGATCCTGCTGACGGCTTTCGGATCATACTTCTGATAATAGACAATAATCAGGACAAAGAAACTCATCATGGGTGAGACAATGCTTGTTATACTGTCCCCGATACGATATACAGCCTGAGACAGTTCGGACGAATAACCCAACAACATGAAAATAGGAATAAACACCGGCCCTATGATTACCCATTTTGCGGAAGCACTCCCCATAAAAAAATCAGTAAAAGCCGAGAAGATAATAAAGAGGATTACCAACGGTATCAATCCCATATTGATGCTTTGCAGCCATGCGGCACCATTGATAGCAAGCAATAGCCCCAAATTACTCCATCGGAACCATGCCACGAACTGGGCGGCAAAACATTCCCGCCCTTTTCAACAAAAACCATTTACATTTGTATAAATTCCGCCACCGCGAAAATAACGGCGGCGAAAATATATAAATAGTAATCGCATGAAGTTTTATAATCGGGAGAATGAAGGTGGATCAAAATGAAATAGACATCGTAGCCATTTCTGCTGAATCACCCACAGTACTCATTGCTGAAGTCAAACGACAACGCAAAAAATTTAAACCGGAACTATTCCAACAGAAGGTGGAAGTGATACGTAGCAAATTATTTTATAACTACGAAATAGAAACAGCTTGTCTTACGTTGGACGATATGTAGTCATTTTTTTCTGGTACCACGAGGTTTAACATCCTTACCGGAGAAGGGTTTACCAGATTTGAAAGGCTTATCCGATCTGAAGGGTTTATCCGATTTAAATGATTTTGATCCGGGTCTGTCGAAGCGGTTTTCCTTCCCCTCTTCACGAGACGAGCGCTCACGTGACTTGAAAGGTTTATCACCCTGACTATCTGAACGGAATTCCCGTTTACCACTGCGAGATTCAGAATTATCCCTCCCCCTCCTACCGTCTTCACGGGAACCAGGACGTTTTCTCCCCCTGTC
>JBAYRG010000074.1:0-11273 GCA_041676805.1 Proteiniphilum sp. | reverse complement strand
TTCATAATCTTCAAAACGCTCCATCGCTAGAATAACAAACTGAAAAAGCCATCTCAAAAATTATTTTGAGACAGCCTCTCCAACAATCTATTGTAATAGATGATTATACTTGTTTCTCAAAATCCTGCATGCACTCAATCAAGGCTTCCACAGCCTCTTTGGGGCATGCATTATAGATGGAGGCACGGAACCCGCCTACAGAACGATGCCCCTTGATACCTACCATTCCCCTCTCTTTTGCAAACTCGAGAAAAGCAGCCTCTTTGTCTTTGTACTCATCATTCATCACAAAGCAGACATTCATAATGGAGCGGTCTTCTTTGGCCGCTGTTCCCACGAAAAGTTTATTGCGGTCGATCTCATCATAGAGAAGTGCCGCTTTTTCCTTGTTAAGTTTATACATCATTTCCACACCTCCCAGCTCCTTCACCCATTTCAGTGTTTCATGCATCACAAAGACAGGAAATACCGGAGGGGTATTGAACATAGAACGGTTTTTATCTGAATCGCTGATATGTGTGCGGTAGTCAACCATCGTCTGTAGTGGCCGTTCGATCTGGCCGAGGATATCTTCGCGCACAATCACGAAAGCCACCCCTGCCGGCCCCACATTCTTTTGCGCTCCACCGTAGATAAGGCCATACTTGGAGATATCTATCGGGCGGCTCATAATATCTGACGACATATCGGCTACCAATGGAACCGGACTATCGATATCTTCGTGCAATTCAGTACCGTAAATAGTATTATTGGTAGTTATATGAAAATAATCGGCATCGGCCGGAATAGTGTAATCTTTGGGGATATAGGAATAGTTTTTGTCATCCGAAGAAGCCACCACTTCCACCTCACCATAAAATTTCGCTTCTTTAATGGCTTTTTTAGCCCATACGCCAGTCTGTAGATAGGCCGCCTTTTTTTTCATCAGGTTGGCAGGAACCATAAAAAACTGTGTGCTGGCTCCTCCACCAAGAAAGAGTACCTTATAGTTGTCAGGGATATTCAGCAATTCTTTCCATAGATCTGCAGTCTCTTTCATGATACGCTCCCATCCGGGAGTACGATGCGATATTTCCAGAATACCTATCCCGGTATTATCGAAATCGCGTATCGCCTCAATAGCTGACTCTACCGCCGGCCGGGGAAGTACGCACGGTCCGGCATTAAAATTGTACTTTTGCATAAGAAATATATTTAAATTACTAATTATCAATTACTAATTACCAGAAAAGTAAAGAACTGAGAATTTTCTTAGAAACGAGGGCAGAAATAAACTTGTTTGCATTATGCCGAGTAACGACAGAAAATGGACGCAGTCAACTAAAAACTAATTTGATTAGTAGTATAATTCAATTGTCAAATCAATAAATCATCACTACTTGTCCCGATTTATCGGAATCACCACTACTTGTCCCGACTTGTCGGGATCATCCAATCATCCAATCAATTTTCACAGATTTACCCTGAAACGTTCGTCTCCATTCCGGAAGTATGCCACAATTTGATTGGCAGCCGCCAATCCCGCATTTTTATTGGCATCGGTAGTTTGTGCTCCCAATTTTTTTGGAGTTGTAAAATAACGTCTAGGGAATTTTTCCAGAAATTCCTCATGGTTGTCGGGTTTGACATCAGTAACATATTGGAAGGCGGGTCGCTCTTCCATGATACGGATTAAATCGTCTTCAAGCACCAACTCCTTACGCGCTGTATTAATAAGAAGCCCATCTTGCGGCATCAGCGACAAGAGAGAATAATCGACACAGTATCGTGTTTCTTCCAGCAAAGGCATATGGAGAGAAACAAAATCGCTATTCTGGAATAATTCTTTATTTGTATAAGCAGTGATTACCCCATACTCACCTTCTTTGCGCAAGTCGTCATGTGTGAGCGTAGGCGAAAAAGCATACACCGACATATCGAAACCTCTCGCGATCTTGGCTACCATCTTTGCCACATTTCCAAAAGCATATAGCCCCAACCTTCTTCGACTTATCTCACGTCCTACCGAACCATCAAAGTGATTGCGCTGTGCAAAAATCATCATCCCAAGAACAAGTTCAGCCACGGCATTGGCATTCTGTCCCGGAGTATTCATCACGCAGATACCACAATCGGTAGCAGCTTCCAAATCCACATTATCGTAACCGGCACCGGCTCTGACAATTATCTTCAGATTGGGAGCTGCTTCCATTATCTTTTTGTTGATAATATCACTCCGTACGATTAAAGCATTTACATCCTTCACCGCATCAAGCAACTGGTTTTCCTCCACATACTTTTCTAACTTCACGAATTTATGACCTGCAGATTCAATAATATGCTGAATCCCCTGTACGGCAGGTAAAGCAAATGGTTTACTCGTTGCCAAAAGTACCTTCATATTCATTTTTTATTTATAAAATTCACCGGATAGTCGACCGATTCCCTCAAATCAGGGCTTTTTATATGTCTTTTTAAATTATCACTTTGTAATTAAGAATTGCAAATTTACAAACTTATATCTAACAAAAAACGAAATCGGAGTAAAAAATCCATGATAATCCCTTTTTATATGAATTAAAAGTTATTTGTGCGATAAATTGAATCATCGTATCTTTGTGCCACTCGAAAATGCTACCCAAATGAACGCTTCTTACCCATCTGCTTTGCTCGAAAACGCAGTCAACGAATTTGCCAATCTTCCCGGTATCGGGAGAAAATCGGCGTTGCGACTGGTACTTCATCTCTTGCGTCAAGATGAAGAAAAAGTCTCTAATTTTACCGACGCCCTATTGAAATTGAGACGGGAGATCAATTATTGCACTGTTTGCCACAATATTTCCGACACTGAAGTTTGTAGCATCTGTAGCGATAAATCCCGGGATAGTTCGTTAATTTGCGTAGTGGAAAATGTAAAGGAGGTGATGGCTGTTGAAAAAACGGTGCAATTTCGTGGCCTTTATCATGTTTTAGGAGGTATTATCTCCCCTATCGATGGCATTGGTCCATCCGATTTAGAGATTGCCAGTCTCGAAGAGAGGGTGAAATCGGGCGAAATCCGGGAAGTAATCCTTGCCCTCAGCGCAACCATGGAGGGTGATACTACTAATTTCTATATTTACCGCAAACTTCAGTCTTATGGGTTGAAGGTGAGCATTATAGCCAGGGGGGTATCTATTGGGGATGAAATCGAGTATGCCGATGAGGTAACCTTGGGTCGCTCCATTATGAACCGGACACCATTTGATGAATCCTATAAACTGGTATCGAAATGAAAAATATCAACACAATGAAAAAAGTCATAAAGCTCTTGAGAAGGTATTATTATGGGAATATCATCTCACTGGCGGTTGCTTTTCTGCTCTTTATATTTAATCTGATCCCACTTTTTACGGATGGAAGAGCCGTCAGCATCACACTGGAGAGATATGCCATCATGGTTACCATTATAATCATTCCTGTATCATTAAAGTTTTTTGCCTACAAGCTAAAAAAAACAACTCGCCCCCTGGAGACTACGATAGCTGCGGAGAGGTATAAGAATATCTTTTTCTTACGCCTATACAGTATTAGCGCAGTGGCACTCATGCATATTATACTGTTTGCCATCTCCCGGAATATGAATTTCTTTTGGTTTACGATAGTACTTTTTATTGTTTTTTTCTTTTGTAAACCATCATATATTGAGTTGGAGTATCTTACCGAAGCACCTGACAAGGAGCAAGAAAGACAATCTTATCCGGAGCAACAGCAAGAAGAACAAATGGCTGCTAAGGAGGAGCAGGAGAAATGAGTAATCTTCTGGAAAATAATAACCTCCGCCTGCGTGCCCCCGAACCGGAGGACTTGGATTTGCTTTATAATTGGGAAAATGACACGGCTATTTGGCAAAACGGAGCCTCTATTGTCCCCTTCTCCCGTTACTCCATTGAGCAATACTTGATTGACTACAAACATGATATATATGCAGACAAACAACTACGGCTGATGGTGACACTCAAAGAGACAGGCGAATGTATAGGAACTGTGGATCTCTATGATTTCGATCCCTTTCACCGCAGGGCTGGTGTAGGGATACTTATCGATCATGCCCATCGCCACAAGGGCTATGCCCTACAATCACTCTCTTTATTAGATGATTACGTGTTCCAATTTCTCAATTTACGACAACTCTATGTAGTCATTCCCGAGAAAAACAACAATAGTATTCGTCTGTTCACTAAAGCGGGATATCGGCAAACAGGGCTATTGGAAGAGTGGCTTGCCTCAGGAGAGTCATTCCACCACGCATTAATAATGCAAAAACTCAAGTCATAAAGTCTATGATATATTTTTTGAAGGAACAATGCAAGACGATATAAAGAAAGCGTGCGACACGTTAAAGAAAGGAGGGATCATCCTCTATCCCACCGATACCATCTGGGGAATTGGCTGTGACGCGGCCAATGAAGAAGCTGTAAAACGCATCTACGAACTAAAACAACGAGATGACAACAAATCGATGCTCGTACTCATGGATAACCCGGCCAAACTACAAACATACGTAAAGGATGTCCCTGACATTGCATGGGATCTGATAGATCTGACCGACAAACCACTCACCATTATCTACGATGGGGCAAAAAATCTGGCTACCAATCTTATTGCCGAAGATGGGTCCATCGGTATACGCATCACCGCTGAAACGTTCTCCATGGAACTGTGCCGACAATTCCGCAAACCCATTGTCTCCACATCGGCCAATATAAGCGGTGAACCTTCTCCTGCCACTTTCTCACAAATCGGACAGACAGTGAAGAATGGCGTGGATTATATTGTAACATACCGCCAAAAAGAGCAGGGCAAAGCCCAACCATCAGGAATTGTAAAACTGGAAAGGGACGGTTCCATCAAAATCATCCGTAAGTAATTTCCGAAGAAGATTTTGTCCTACTGAGGCCCACTTATCACTATAAATTATTTTTCTTTTGTCGAAGGAAATTCTATCTTTGTGCGAATAAATATGAAACAATTTCCACGAAGATAGAATGCAACTGGCTGAAAGATTCAATCATTTTCTTCTTTGGCGTGACCGACACATAAAGGAACGTCATTTTCTACTGTTTGTATGCTTCTTAGTGGGAATTCTTACCGCTTTGGCAGCTTTTTTCCTGAAAACTGCGATTCACTTCTTCCAAATTTTTCTCACCGAGAACTTCAGCCGCCCCAACCTCAACTTCTCTTACCTGCTCTACCCTATTGTGGGAATTCTGATTGCGGGACTGTATGTGAAGTATATGATAAAAGACGACATCAGCCACGGTGTCACAAAAATTCTGTTTGCGATCTCTCAACGAAAGAGCAGGATCAAGCCACACAATATGTACTCATCACTGGTAGCCAGTTCCATTACCATCGGGTTTGGAGGATCGGTAGGAGCTGAAGCCCCAATCGTCTTGACAGGCTCTGCCATCGGATCTAATCTTGGAAGATTTTTCAAGCTGGAACAGCGCAGCCTGATGATCCTTGTGGGTTGTGGCGCGGCCGGTGCTATCGCAGGTATCTTTAAAGCACCCATTGCCGGCATTCTGTTCGTGATAGAGGTTTTGCTACTCGATCTTACCATGTCGTCCATACTCCCTCTTCTGGTGACGGCTGTCACAGCCACTACCGTCTCTTATATCCTTACAGGCATGGACGCCATGTTTGCTTTTACGCTGATTGAACCTTTCACGCTTAACCGTATCCCGCATGTAATCTTCCTTGGGATACTTTGTGGATTTCTCTCTTTATATGTAATTCGCATCATGAGTCGCTTAGAGGGTCTTTTTCACCGATTGTCATATTGGAACAGATTTCTGCTTGGAGGGGTTATGTTGAGCTTGCTTATCTTCTTTTTCCCTCCGCTCTATGGAGAAGGTTACAATACCATCAATATCTTACTAGCCGGTGGAGACCTATTCAGTTCACTCACCAATGAGAGTTTTTTCCACCAACTGGAGAGTAGATGGATCATCGTTGTTTTTCTTATATTGGTCATTCTGTTTAAAGTCTTTGCCACCAGTGCCACTAACGGCGGCGGCGGCACAGGGGGAGTATTCGCTCCCACCCTGTTCTTAGGCTGCATTGTTGGGTTTGTCTATTCATACACACTCAACCAATTGGGATATACCATCTATCTTCCGCAGGAAAATTTCGCACTGATGGGTATGGCCGGCGTAATGGCTGGCGTAATGCACGCTCCACTGACCGGTGCCTTCCTTATTGCGGAGTTGACGGGAGGCTATGACCTGTTCTTACCTCTTATGATCGTATCCCTACTCTCTTATGGAACAATCATGGTATTCGAAAAGCATAGCATCTATGCCATACGCCTTGCAAAAAGGGGTGAGTTGATCACCCACCATAAAGACAAAGCCGTTCTTACTTTTCTAAAAATCAAGGATCTGCTCGAAAAAGATATTCCGACCGTAACACCCGAAATGACGCTCGGCGATATGGTAAAAGTAATTTCCACCAGTAACCGGAATATCTTTCCTGTTGTGGATAAAGAGGGCATTCTCTTGGGAGTTGTAATGATGAATGATATCCGAAATATTATGTTTCGTCCCGAATTGTACGAACGGTTTAATGTGAAGAAATTCATGGTGGGCTCTCCTGCCACAATAAAAATAGACAGTAGCATGGAAGAGGCCATGGAAAAGTTTGAAAACACCAAAGCGTGGAATATACCGGTGGTGGATCAAAAAGGAGTCTACCAGGGACTCTTGTCCCAGTCATCTGTATTCAATTCCTACAGGGAGGTATTGGTTGAAAATTATTCCGATAGGGATGAATAATTAATGTGCCAATGTGCCAATGTGCCAATATGCCAATGTGCCAATATGCCAATGTGCCAATGTGCCAATGTGCCAATGTGCCAATGTGCCAATGTGCCAATATGCCAATGTGCCAATGTGCCAATATGCCAATGTGCCAATGTGCCAATGTGCCAATCCCTATAAATCGGGACAAAGTAGCGTCAATCAAAGCGTAACAAAGATCCCGGTCTGACGGGATGTGAATAATGAGATTAAATTTTTCAATTGATGGATAAAAAATCATTACGTATTCTTTTCATGGGTACTCCCGATTTTGCCGTAGAGTCGCTAAAATCATTGGTAGAAAACGGATATAATGTGGTGGGGGTTGTCACCATGCCCGATAAGCCTGCAGGCAGGGGATATAAGCTGCAACCTTCACCTGTAAAACAATATGCACTTCTCCAAGGAGTTCCAGTATTACAACCTGAGAGACTTAAAGATGAGGAGTTTTTGAATGAGCTAAAGAAATTGAGAGTCGACCTGCAGGTGGTAGTAGCATTCCGCATGTTGCCCGAAGTGCTATGGAATATGCCTCCGAAAGGTACATTTAACCTCCATTCGTCCCTTCTACCCCAGTATCGGGGTGCCGCCCCTATCAATTGGGCTATTATCAATGGCGAAAAAGAGACCGGTGTGACTACTTTTTTTCTTTCACACGAAATTGATACCGGTAAGATCATCTTTCAGGAAAAGACAGCAATCGATGACACGGACAATGCAGGTACTCTGCACGACAGGCTAATGGTCATGGGCGCACATCTGGTGTTGAAGAGTGTCGATGCCATACTGGAAGAGAATCTGCGACCAATCCCCCAGGATAGTCTTTTCAAAGATGCTTCCGAATTAAAAAGTGCTCCAAAAATTTTCAAGGAAGATTGTCTGATCGACTGGAACAGACCCGTTCGGGAAATATATAATCATATCCGCGGCCTATCACCCTATCCGGCAGCTTGGACCGAACTGCTGACAGATGAGAACGAAGAGAAGCTACGTTTCAAACTGTTCGCAGGTAAGGCGATCGAAGGTAAGACACACGTTTTACCAACGGGAAGCATTATCACAAACAACAAGAATTATCTCGATGTGACGACAAAGGATGGTATCTTCCGCATTACAGAACTTCAATTAACAGGGAAGAAACGAATGGCTATTACCGATTTCCTAAATGGATACCACTTTGAGAGCGATGCGCGTTTTAGTTGATCACCATCACCACTTATAACTCAATCCGAAGGTAAGTGTATGGGTATACTGAAGATACTTGAGTTTAGGATCGGGAGGCACCCCATCGTCAAATCTTGCATTTAGATATATCTTGGTGGAAAAAGCATTGCTAAATGCCAAATCAAGCGTGTTCTCAAATCCGGCTATTACTTTTTCGAAACTGGTAAAGTATGTCAGTTCCGAATCCCAAACAATATATCTGGTGATATTATATTTCATTTTTGCCCTCACATTGCTACCAATATCCAAAAGCCCTTTCTTGTCCTCAGGAATACCAAACCGTTTCACATCCACAGAGTCATTCCAGACATATTTATAATTGAGGGAGATAGGATCCAAAGAAAGTTGCAAGTTGAAATTACGATGCCGCACCTTAGTCGAAGGTTTATTATAAGTATACTTTAACCCCACCCCGGCAACTACATATAACGGGGAGAGGAGTGATGACCGTAGATCATTAGAATTGGCGGGATAGAGATTCAGTATTTGTGACTTTGCTTCGAGGTTGGTAGAATAAGACCATCCCTTACCAAAGGCAACAACACCAAAGTCTCCGTAATAACGAATAAGATCATTACCTATGCGATAGCTCCTCAGCGAATCATCAGGTGCGTTAAAAATAGACAAACGCCACTCAAGAGTATTATTGAATAGCACCTTATCTTTTTTATAATTGGCCCTGAAGGCTTGGTAACTGTTAAAGTTCAAATTATTAGTTCCTCCCTTATGCCAGTTGTCAGAGAAATAGTTTTGTGCGAACTGGAAAGAGTGCTCACCCGAACGCATCCAATATCTTCTGCCAATTGTAACTCCTTCAACACCGGGAGCATTTAACGAATAGGTTGTTTCGGCTTTTATCAATTCACGGAAAGGGTTGAACGATTCTTTCACAGCCTTGTCATCAGACTCCAGGTTAGGTATTGAATCGAAACTAGCCACCGAGTAGCTGATCCTGTCGGGATACTTTATATAATAGTCACGTCGCACATTTCGTATAAAATCAATATGATTCAGTCGGGGAGCAAAAGTCTCTTCCTTCGGAATGAGCATACCTGTCCCTTGGTCTTTTTCAGCAGAGTATAATGACAGTTCCCGGGGTAACATCTGCCCCGTGAATATCATCGGTAAGAAAAGTGGATTATAAAAAAGCGTATCCCGGAATGAAAGTCCGTTCATCAGTTCTGAACTGCCGTAATCGATAGGAAGTTGTAGCGTACCGTTCGCACTCCTGAAATAGATAGAATCGAGCGCATTCCTGAACAGAAGGGTCGAGTCTACCGGTATTATCGAAATAGTTTCCTCTGAAGCAGGCACTGGAACCGGAGGAATAACCAGGTCATTAACAGTCTCTCCGGAACGTGCTGTCCGACGTTCAATCTGTCTGCTTATATCTGTTATATCCCGGAACAAGCCCAGACTATCCTCCACCGCTATGGTGTCGGGCCTCTCGGCCAACTTATTCTCAATTCCGGAAGCTACCACTCCGGATGAAAACAGCGTTATTATCAAAAAAGGGAGAATAATTCGTTTCATACGATTTATTTTATCTTTTTATATCGGTCTACTAATTTACTTTTTCTTCCAACAGGCAAAGATACGAAAAAGTTTTATTTATGGATGAGAAGTTACTAAGGAAGAAAAACATTTCTCATCACTTGTCTGTTATTTATATCTGTTAAGATCTCTTTCAATAAACATACCAACGAAAAATTAGCTTACTTTTGTCAGACAGAATGAAACGTTGTAAACAGTAATTTATAATATAATTGTATGAAACGAGCATGAGAATTGTTCTCACACAAGAACATGACTAAAAGCGAGTTCCATACGACACCTTTGAAAATAAATAATTTTAGTCGTATGAAAAAAATATCTTTTGTTTTACTGATTGTGATAGGAGCGATGGGGCTCACCGGATGCCGCGGTTACAACCGGATGGTAGAAAAACAGGAAGCGGTAACCTCGCAATGGGGAAATGTACAGAATGCTTATCAGCGTCGTGCCGATCTCATCCCCAACTTAGTAAATACAGTGAAGGGGTACGCGCAGCACGAGCAGGAGACCTTTACTCAGGTAACTGAAGCACGGGCCAGGGCCACACAAACCACTATCAGCCCCGAAAATCTCACAACAGAGAGCCTGCAAGAATACCAGCAAGCCCAAGATCAATTGAGCCAGGCATTGGGAAGATTATTGCTGATACAGGAAAACTACCCTGAACTGAAAGCCAACCAGAATTTCCTTGCACTCCAGGATGAGTTGGCCGGGACAGAAAACCGAATCTCAGTGGAACGTAACCGATTCAACGTGTCGGTACAAGACTATAACGCCTATATCCGCAAATTTCCACAGGTGATTTATGCGAAATGGTTCAAGTTTGAACCGAAAGTCTACTTCGAAGCTACCCCAGAAGCTCAAACCGCCCCCCAGGTGCAGTTTTAACAGGAATACTCCGTTAACTGGGAAAGAGAGACCTCGGCAGATAGCTGCAAAAGTGTAAGTAAAGTAACGAAATCAATCAAGTTCCACCACCCCATATCGGAAAAACGATATAAATGAACTAGGCGATGAAATTATTCCGGAAGAGTAAATATCTTCTCATAATTGCACTCTTTTCTTCATTAGGATTATCAGCGCAAGATATTCCTGAGCCAATGGTACCCTATCGGCTGGTAAACGATTTTGCCAATATTTTCTCATCTGCCGAAGAACAGGCCCTGGAGCAAAAGTTACGAGCCTATAACGACTCCACATCTACACAAATTTACGTCGTTTCGGTGACCGACCTGGGAGGTTATCCTGTTTCCGATTACGCTTTCAGGCTTGGCGAAAAATGGGAGGTCGGACAGAAGAGCAAAGACAACGGTGTCATAATCCTTATCAAACCGAAAATCGGAAATAGCCGTGGACAGGCATTTATTGCCACCGGATATGGAGTGGAAGCGCGTATTAATGACGCTTATGCCGGTCGCATCGTGCGCAATGAGATGATTCCCTATTTTATGGATGAGGATTACTTTGGTGGGGTGAATGCCGCCATTGACGTAATGATAGCACGTCTCTCCGGAGAATTTAACGCTGATAACGAAAAAGAAGAAGGCAATATTCCGTTTTTCGTGATCGTTATTATATTTATCGTTATTATTGTGCTACTCTCAATCTTTTCTAAAGGAGGAGACCATCATATCGGTGGTGGCGGTCATCGGACAAATTCTCCTCCTATTTTTT
>JBAYRG010000073.1:0-11288 GCA_041676805.1 Proteiniphilum sp. | reverse complement strand
CCATACGTCGTTGGATATATTTATCCTGTCCGTTTTCGGGATGCCATCCGAATTTCTCGCCGGCGATCTGCTGGTTATCACCCGTAAAGAGAAGGCTGGTTTGCCCTTTGGTCACAGGGTGCACACTATTCCTGGAGAAGCCGATATATTTATCGAATTCCACCACAGGAAATCCCCATTTCTCTGCCAGCTTCCGTACGGAGGTATTATAGGTGACCCGCCCATCGTGCCAATCGGTACAGAGAACTATTACTGCCGGCTTACCCATGCGGGTATTGTAGTATCTAGAATTTTCATCGAATTTCAGGTTATAACACTCCGTAAGGTAACGTTTGATTACATAATCGAACGCCGCCGCGTAATTGTTACGATCAAAGGGGATCCCGTAATCGGTATACTCTTCTTTCAATGGAGATGAGCCAAACACATCCCTGTCGTGTACCTGCATGATCACCAATGCATCTATCTCTTCCAGTTCCTCTTTTGAGTAGAGGGTCCCTTCCGCCATTCGGTTGGCGGTATTGGCGATGGCCTCGCCTCCAATGGCACGATTAAGGGGCGTAGCACCCGTCAATTGGCAGCCTACTTCAAACCACCCGTTGTTAGGTGAAGCAAAAGATGCCCCGGTCAACAAGAATGTATATTGGTTTTCACTATTCTCCTGTGCGGAAAGGGTCGTTGCAAAAACCAGTAATACAATTGATAGGATCAGCGTCTCAAGTCGTTTCATATGTTTGTATATTTAAAAGTTTAGAAGTTTAGAAGTTCAGAAGTCAAAAAGTTCATACACTTAGCATATAGATTTTCAGCACAAATATACAAAAAGTTTTATAGCTTCGAACAATCCATAGTGACCGGTTGACAATTGAACGAAAATGAGTTGATTTATCACAAATAGGCAACTTTCTGCCTAAAACAAAATAATACTCAATCACTATCCTTTAGTATCAACCGCAACGAGTTGTTCTTGGTAACATAATTCCATGCCCAGTTGATAAAGATCACCAGCTTATTGCGCACGCTCAGGATAAGCATCAGGTGGAGGAACATCCACACCAGCCAGGCAAAGCGGCCTTTGAATTTCACAAACGGGAGATCGACCACCGCCTTGTTCCGCCCCACAGTAGCCATAGTACCCAGATTACGGTATTCATACGATTTCAGACCGGTTTCTTCTTTCACGATCTTCTGAAAGTTCTTCGCCAGGTTCTTTCCCTGACCGATGGCCACATTGGCCAATTGCGGATGCCCTTTGGGATACTTTTCGGTCTCCATATAGGCTACATCTCCTATGGCAAAGACATCTTGCAGCCCCTCTACCCTATTGATCCGGTCGACCCTGATCCTGCCGTTGGGCAATACCGAACCGGCGGGAACTCCATCGATAACATTGGCGGTCACACCGGCCGACCAGATCACATTACCGGTAGGGATAACCTCTCCGTTATTGAGAGTGACCTGCTCCCCATCATAATCCTTTACAATAGTACCGGTCTTCACAATCACCCCCATCGACCGGAGATAATCTTCGGAATATTTCTGGGCAAAACTACTCATATTGGAGAGTGTATGCGGTCCCCCTTCCAGCAGATAGACCTGTACCTTATCCGAGTCTATATTAGGATAGTCCTTGGGTAATATTTCCCTGGTCATCTCGGCAAAGGCACCTGCCAGCTCCACGCCGGTGGCACCTCCTCCCACGATGACGATATTATATAACCTCTCTTTCTTCTCCGCATATAACAGTTTCTCGAAATTGGAGAGGATGGCATTCCGTACATTGATGGCTTGATAGGTCGATTTCAATACGAGGGAGTTATGCTCTACCTCTGTATTACCATAAAAGTTAGTGCGGGTACCGGTAGCAACCACCAGATAATCATAAGGAAACCGGCCAACAGAAGTTTCTACATATTTTTTTTCACCATTCACGGATAACACATTGGCAAGACGGATACGCACATCCCGTCTCTTCTGAAATATTTTCCGGATGGGAAATGAAACGGTGGAAGGCTCTATCTGTGATGCGGCCACCTGATAGAATAACGGAGGAAACTGATGATGATTGATCTTATCGATCACGATAATATCGAAGAGCCCCTTTTTCAGGTGATTCACAAATTGTAATCCACCAAAACCACAACCTATGACAACAATCTTTTTCATACATACCCCTTCTGGTGTTACATTCACTGTAACTCCAATTTTAAATTATTTTCACTATGATAACCCAGATGGCTACATGTTCCGGAGAATCGTAGCACAGTCTCCGTATAGTAAAACATTCAACCGGTTAGAAAGTTGTCAGATGAGAGGGATAAAAAGCAAAAAAGCGCTACAAATCACTTGCGGCGCTTTTCTTTAATGTTTAACATTTTAAAAATCACAGCTTCGCTGCAAATACATTATCGACTGAGTTTTTTAGGCCTCCGTCTTCATGACGATGTACCCACAGCGTTTATCTTGAGAGAGAAGGTTTTTATTTGACCTCCTCTGACTCTTCAGTTTTCTCTTCAGCAGGAGTCTCTTCTACTTCCTTCCCAGCCACAACCGCCTCAGTTTTCTCTTCAGCAGGCTGTTCAGCTACTTCTGCTTCAGCAGTAGGAGTTTCCTCTACCTTTACGGCTTCTTCCTGCACATCCTCTTCGGCCTCTTTCACCTCCTTGGTTTTAGAAGATGCTTTCGCCTTGGGCTTATCGGCAGTAGTGGCATCTGCTGCTACGTCAGAAGCTTTCCTGCGTGAACGGCGGGTTCTTGTTTTCTTGGCTGCTTTACCGTCACCCAACATGTTTTCATTGAAATCAACCAACTCGATGAAGCACATCGATGCATTGTCGCCCAAACGAAAACCGGTCTTGATAATACGGGTGTATCCCCCGGGACGGTCTGCCACCTTTTGTGAAACGGTTTGGAACAATTCCGTGACGGCCACTTTATTTTGTAGCTTGCCGAATACTTCGCGGCGCGAATGGGTAGTATCCTCTTTACTTTTGGTGATGAGGGGTTCTACATATTTTCTCAATTCTTTGGCTTTGGGAACCGTAGTAAAGATGCGCTTGTGCATGATGAGCGAGCTGGCCATATTAGAGAGCATGGCCGAGCGATGCGCAGTTTTACGTCCCAAATGATTATTTCTTTTTCTATGTCTCATTGTAGTTGTTAGTCTTTATCTAATTTGTACTTCGATATATCCATGCCGAACGTAAGCTTCAGGCCGCTGAGCAATTCTTCGAGCTCGGTCAGCGATTTCTTTCCGAAGTTACGGAACTTAAGAAGGTCGTTCTTGTTGTGTGAAACCAGTTGTCCGAGTGATTCAACGTCGGCAGCTTTCAAGCAGTTGAGTGCCCTTACCGACAGGTTGAGGTCAGACAATTTACGTTTCAGGAGCTGACGCATATGAAGAACCTCCTCATCGAACTCCTCAATGCTTTCGGCATCGGATGTCTCCAGCATGATCTTGTTTTCGTCGGAAAACAACACAAAGTGCTGGATCAATATCTTGGCCGCTTCTTTCAACGCCTCTTTCGGCTGGATGGATCCGTCGGTCTTAATCTCAATGGTGAGCTTCTCGTAGTCTGTTTTCTGTTCGATACGGTAATCTTCTACTTCAAAACTTACATTACGGATCGGAGTGTAGATAGAGTCAATCACAAGGGTTTGTACGTCGTCAGAGGCAACCAGGTCGCGGTTCTCCTCGGCCGGGACATAACCACGTCCTTTATTGATAGTCAATTCGAGACGCAGGTCTGCTTTTTTGTTCATGTGGCAGATCTCCAGTTCTGGATTCAGCACTTCGAAACCGGTCAGCAATTTACCAATATCTCCGGCTTTAAACACTTCCGTTCCCGAAATAGCAATGCTTACCTTCTCCGTCTCAAACTCTTCCACTATCCTTTTGAATCTTACTTTTTTCAGATTAAGGATAATACCTGTTACATCTTCTATCACCCCGGGAATGGCCGCAAATTCATGATCCACGCCCTCAATCTTCACCGATGTAATAGCGAATCCTTCCAACGAGGAGAGCAGAATACGGCGCAAGGCGTTGCCTATGGTGATACCGTATCCCGGTTCCAACGGACGGAATTCAAACTTACCGGAGAACGCATCCTCCTGTAACATGATTACCTTATCGGGTTTTTGGAATGCTAATATTGCCATGAAATTATTGTTTAGAATATAATTCTACGATGAGTTGTTCTTTGATGTTTTCTGGAATGTCGGCCCTCTCAGGTATATGTAGTACCTTACCGTTCAGTGTGGCTTTGTCCCATTCCAACCAGGGATATTTGCTGTGATTGAATCCTGCCAGCGCGTTTGCCACGACCAACAACGATTTCGATTTTTCCCTAACACCTATTACATCACCGGATTTTACTGTATAAGAGGGAATATTCACGATTTTCCCGTTCACTACAATATGACGATGTGATACCAACTGACGTGCTCCTGCCCTTGTGGGAGAAATACCCAGACGGTACACGATATTATCTAAGCGCGATTCCAACAATTGCAACAACACCTCACCGGTTACACCGCGGCTACGCACTGCTTTCTCAAATGTAAGGCGGAACTGTTTTTCCAGAACGCCATAGGTATATTTGGCACGTTGTTTCTCACGCAACTGAATACCATATTCAGATGTTTTTCTCCTGCGTGAGTTGCCATGCTGTCCCGGAGGATAGTTCTTCTTGGAGAGAACTTTATCGGGGCCGAAAATGGGTTCGCCGAATTTACGGGCGATTTTTGATTTTGGACCGGTATATCTAGCCATTTTACAAATTAAACTTTTAAAACTGAAGCCTAAACTGTGCAGCCGCGATTACAGAGAAGTTGTGGTGTAATCAATCACAGCTCAAGTCTCAAGATAAATGAAACTTAAATTAAACTTTTCTCTGTTTCGGAGGACGGCATCCGTTATGCGGAAGCGGAGTCACATCCACAATTTCAGTCACCTCGATGCCAGCACCATGAATGGTTCTGATAGCCGATTCACGACCATTACCAGGCCCTTTCACATAAGCTTTCACCTTGCGTAACCCCAAGTCGTATGCTACTTTAGAGCAGTCTTGTGCGACCATTTGAGCCGCATAGGGAGTATTCTTCTTAGAGCTCCTGAAGCCCATTTTTCCGGCGGATGACCAACTGATCACTTCACCATTTTCATTGGTCAATGAAACAATGATATTATTGAATGATGATGAGATGTGCGCTTGTCCGACAGCACTCACTTTCACATTTCTCTTTTTTGCTGCAACTGTTCTCTTTGCCATGTTACCTATCTATTATTTAGTAGCTTTTTTCTTGTTAGCAACGGTTTTCTTTCTTCCCTTACGGGTACGGGCATTGTTCTTGGTGCTTTGTCCGCGTACGGGTAAACCGATACGATGACGGATGCCACGATAACAACCGATATCCATCAGACGTTTGATATTCAGCTGTATCTCGGAACGAAGATCTCCCTCCACTTTAAATTCAGCCTGGATGATCTCACGGATACGGGCAGCCTGGTCATCGGTCCAGTCTTTCACTTTAATGTTCTTGTCGACTTCGGCCTTGGTTAGAATGGTGTTAGCTGAACTACGGCCCAAGCCATAGATATACGTGAGCGCTACTTCACCTCTTTTGTTTTGCGGCAGGTCGACACCTACAATTCTTATTGCCATATATTACTTTATAGTTATTTTGTTGTTCGATTGTTGCTCGGTTGTTATTCAATTGTTATTCAAATGTCTCCGGTTGTTATTCGGTTGCCCCGCAAGGCGGGAAGTCTCTATTGAATAACGTGCGAAGCACAAATAACGGCGAAGCCGAATAATTATTGACTTATCCCTGACGTTGCTTAAACTTGGGATTCTTTTTATTGATAATATACAAACGGCCTTTTCTTCTCACAATTTTGCAGTCGGCCGTACGCTTTTTTAATGATGCTCTTACCTTCATACGATTATACCTGTTTTATTTTTCAAACCTTTCCGGTTCTCAAAGGCTCTTACGCCAAATCGCAACTACAAAGATCAGAAAATTATCTATATTTTTATTCTTTTTTCACACTGTTTCAGAATTGAAAGGCGAATTTATATATTTTTCACCACGAACTCATAGATTTCACCTTTCATTCCAATCTCCCCTATCTCACTCGGTCACCTGATGACAAAGTTTCCCAGTCCTCTGTTTACTTATGCACCTTATTTATACCTGAACGAGATTCTCCCTTTCGAAAGATCGTAAGGAGACATTTCCACCCTCACCCTGTCACCAGGCAGTATACGTATATAATGCATCCGCATCTTACCCGAGATATGGGCGGTTATTTCATGTCCGTTTTCCAGTTCTACACGGAACATCGCATTGGACAATGCTTCGATAATTGTTCCGTCCTGTTCTATTGCTGCTTGTTTAGCCATGAATCAAATACTCCGTTTAATTATTTTCCTGAATAAATTCAAATGTCGATAAGATATCGGCTTTACCATTACGAATAGCAATAGTATGTTCGAAATGAGCCGACGGTTTACGGTCTTTAGTACGTACCGTCCATCCGTCGTTTTCAAAGATCACTTTCTTGCCACCCATATTGATCATCGGTTCGATAGCAATACACATTCCATTCTTGATAACCGGTCCAACTCCACGCCGTCCATAATTTGGCACTTCCGGTGCTTCATGCATTTCTCTACCGATTCCGTGCCCCACCAGTTCGCGCACCACAGAATAACCGTGCTTCTCGCAATAGCTCTGTATAGCCGATCCGATATCTCCGATTCTATTTCCTTCCTTAGCCTGATCAATGCCTTTGTAGAGCGACTCTTTCGTGATGCGTAGAAGCGTTTTCACCTCTTGGCTCACCTCTCCCACAGAAAAAGTATAGGCCGAATCACCACAAAAACCACGCAATTTAGTGCCACAATCAATCGATATAATATCTCCCTCCTGCAACGGCTTGTTATTAGGAATTCCATGTACCACATTCTCGTTAACGGAAGTGCAAAGTGAATTAGGAAATCCTCCATAACCAAGAAAGGTAGGAACAGCGCCATGATCCCTGATAAACTTCTCCGCGATACGGTCGAGTTCAAGCGTGGTAATCCCCGGCCTGATATGCTTCGATAACTCTCCAAGAGTCATTCCCACCAGCCGGTTTGCTTCACGCATAAACTCGATCTCTTCGTCGGTCTTTAATATGATCACTTTGCCATTCATCTATTCAGGTAATCAACGGTTCTAGTAAGCAGCTATTGATCCTGTCCGGCCTTTAATCTTAGCTCCTGATTTCAGGAAACCATCATAATGACGCATCAGCAGGTGACTTTCAATTTGTTGTAATGTATCGAGTACAACGCCTACAAGGATTAGCAGCGAGGTGCCTCCAAAGAACGCGGCAAACTGAGAATTTATCCCCATAAGCCGGGCAAAAGCAGGCAGGATAGCAACTATAGCCAGGAAAAATGATCCGGGCAATGTGATTCTCGACATGATGGTGTCGATATACTCTGCCGTTCTTTTCCCCGGTTTTACCCCTGGTATAAAGCCATTATTACGTTTCAGGTCTTCCGCCATCTGTACGGGATTGACCGTAATTGCCGTATAGAAATAAGTAAAGGAAATAATTAATACAGCAAAAATGAAGTTATACCAGAAACTGGTGAAATCCATCAGAGAAGCCAGAAATCCGCTTCCCTCACGTGCAGAGAACTGCGCAAGAGTGATAGGAATAAACATGATCGCCTGGGCGAAGATGATAGGCATTACGTTGGCTGCATTCACCTTTAACGGGATATACTGTCTCACACCTCCATACTGTCTGTTACCCACCACACGTTTTGCATACTGTACGGGAACTTTTCTAACTCCCTGTACCAACATGATGGCGGCTGCGGTAACAGCTACGAGGAACAACAATTCCAGTAAGAGTAGGATCAAACCTCCCGGGGCATCGATCAACCGGTCGTATTCTGCTACCAGCGCATGGGGAAGACGGGCGATAATACCGATAAGAATGACAAACGAGATACCGTTACCCACGCCTTTATCGGTGATACGCTCTCCCAGCCAGAGCACAAACATACTTCCTCCGGCGAGGATGACGGTGGAAGGCAATATCCAATCCCAGAAACCACCGGGAATGGCGTTGCCCACAGCTCCATAGAGATAGGCCGGCCCCTGTATCAGCAAGATGCCCACTGTGAGATAACGGGTATACTGGTTTATTTTTGTACGTCCGCTTTCTCCTTCACGTTGCATCTTCTGAAACGCGGGAACAGCGATACCCAGCAACTGCATCACAATGGATGCCGAGATATAGGGCATAATTCCCAATGCAAAGATAGATGCGTTGGAAAAAGCACCTCCCGAGAACATGTCGAGAAGGCTTAACAGCCCCGTACTGGCATTCGCCTGCAGCGCCACGAGTTGCTCCGGATTGATTCCGGGTAACACGACGAATGAGCCGAACCGGTAAATGGCAACAAAACCTACGGTGATAATAAGCCTTTTTCTAAGGTCTTCTATCTTCCATATATTTTTTATTGTTTGTACGAATCCCATTTCATTAGAGTTTTACTGCGGTTCCACCTGCTGTAGTAATGGCCTCTTCGGCTGTTTTGGAAAAGGCATGTGCCGATACTTCCAATTTGGCTGTCAGAGTGCCTCTACCAAGAATTTTCACTGAATGCTTACGGGAAATAAGTCCGGCCTCCATCAACACCTCAGGATTGATTTGGGTGAGGTTCTTGGCCTCAGCCAACTCCTGTAATGTCTCCAGATTGACAGCCTTATATTCAACTCTATTCAGAGGTTTAAATCCGAATTTGGGTAAGCGACGCTGCAAAGGCATCTGCCCACCTTCGAAACCGACTTTCTTTGAATAACCCGATCTTGATTTCTGTCCTTTATGTCCTTTGGTAGAAGTGCCCCCTTTTCCCGATCCGGGGCCGCGGCCAATCCGTTTACGAGCCTTGGTTGAACCTTCAGCCGGTTTTAAATTCGATAAATCCATTGTATATTGTCTTTATTTGTTTGTTATACACTAATTGCTGAGAGTTGAGATTTCAAGATTTCAAGATTTCAAAATTTCAAGATTTCAAAATTCTTCACTTCTTTTCCATTAACTCTCATCGGCATTACTTGTCCCGATTTATCGGGATTATCAATTGTCAATTACCGTAACCAGATGTTGCACCTTACGTACCAGTCCCCGGATAGAAGGAGTATCTTCGTGCTCCACTACACGTTGCATTTTGGTCAATCCCAAAGCGTCTAACGTCTTCTTCTGGTCTTTAGGAGCTCCTATTCTGCTTTTTGTCTGTTTGATTCTTATTGTAGCCATTTCAGTTCCTTTTTTATCCGTTAAACACTTTTTCCAAACTCACACCCCTATTTTGAGCCACCGTGATGGGATCTCTCAATTCGGTCAATGCGGTAATCGTCGCTTTCACAAGATTGTGTGGATTGGATGATCCTTTTGATTTAGCCAACACGTCAGTGATACCCACACTCTCAAGCACGGCACGCATAGCACCCCCTGCCTTTACTCCGGTACCGGTAACGGCCGGTTTGAGGAACACTTCCGCACCTCCGTAACGGGCAATTTGCTCATGGGGTATCGTTCCTTTATATACCGGAACCTTGATCAGATTTTTCTTGGCAGCTTCCACACCTTTGGCGATAGCCGTAGTTACTTCACCTGCTTTACCCAGTCCCCAGCCAATAATGCCATCTTCATTTCCTACCACTACCATTGCGGCAAATGTGAACGTACGACCACCCTTTGTCACCTTAGTGGTACGGTTGATCGCCACTAAGCGGTCTTTCAGTTCAATATCGTTGGTTGTTTTTACTTTATTTATTACTCCTGCCATGATCGTTAAAATTTAAGTCCGCCTTTACGGGCTGCATCTGCCAATTCTTTAATACGTCCGTGATAGAGGTAACCGTTCCTGTCGAACGTCACCTGCTCAACTCCGGCTTCCCGCGCATTTTGAGCAATCAGTTCGCCCACTTTGGCCGCGATCTCTTTCTTGGGAAGTTTATCTTCCATTTTCAGAGAAGATGCCGATGCCAGTGTTTTACCGGTGGTATCGTCGATCACCTGGGCATAGATCTGTTTGTTGCTTCTAAATACCGAGAGGCGTGGTCTCTCGGGGGTACCCTGCACTTTACCACGTACACGGGTCTTTATCTTTAATCTTCTTTCGTTCTTTGTCAACATAGTGAATTCAGTTTGATGTTATTTAGATGCCGTCTTACCAGATTTGCGACGCACCTGTTCACCTACGAAACGGACACCTTTTCCTTTGTAAGGCTCCGGTTTACGGAATGAACGGATCTTGGCACATACCTGTCCCAGTAATTGTTTATCACAGGACTCCAGAATAATAAGCGGATTCTTGTTCCTCTCCATTTTGGTTTCCACCTTGATTTCATCGGGCAGTTGTAAAAAAATAGTGTGCGTATATCCCAATGACAACTCCAGCAAGTGACCATTGTTGGTTACACGGTAACCGACACCCACAAGTTCCAATTCTTTACGGAAACCCTCCGAAACACCAACCACCATGTTGTTCAATAAAGAGCGGTAGAGTCCGTGCAATGAACGGCTTTCCTTCTCGTCGCTGGGACGTTCAATGGTCAGCACGCCATCATTCAATTCAACCTTCATGTTGCCACTCACCTGCTGACTCAATTCCCCTTTCGGGCCTTTCAGCTTAATCACATTGTCATCTCCAATTGTCACTGCAACACCTGCAGGCACTGTGATGGGTAATTTTCCTATTCTAGACATACTCTCTCTCCTTCAAATTAATAAACGTAACATAAAACTTCTCCGCCCACTTTCTGTTCGCGGGCTTCTTTATCGGTCATCACTCCATTTGAAGTAGACAGTATGGCAATCCCCAAACCGTTAAGCACGCGCGGCATATCCTTATACCCCACATATTGGCGCAAACCGGGACTGGATTTGCGTTCCAGTTTCTTGATTGCATTCACTTTGTTTATCGGATCGTATTTCAAAGCAATCATGATGCTGCCTTGGGGACCGTCCTCTACGAATTTGTAGTTCAGTATGTATCCCTTTTCGAAAAGTATCTTAGTGATATCTTTCTTTAGATTTGATGCGGGGATCTCCACCACTCTATGTTTTGCCATGATGGCATTTCTTAGCCGCGTCAAATAATCTGCTATTGGATCTGTCATATATGAAAAATTTAAATTGATCCCGACTGCCGGGACAATATTTAGTTATTCGCTTCGCTTAATTACCAATTACCAATTACTAATTACCAATT
>JBAYRG010000072.1:0-11392 GCA_041676805.1 Proteiniphilum sp. | reverse complement strand
GGGATATTGTGTTGGAATACCATGTACGTACGCTCCGTTGGTGAATCGTGAGGCATAAGGTGCAAACCCGGCTATCTCACTTGATCCGTCTTTGGTATAGAACATCTTCTCTTTTTTTTCCTGTACCGCAAAAATCCCGGTGGGTGTTTCGAGGGCGTAAGGTGGTTTATGCATGCCTGTGGTGGCATGATTCATACTTAATATATGCCACACATCGTTTATCTTCTCCAGTGTTGAGATATTCTGGTTGGTGACATCCACGGCTACCACTTTATTGAACCGGACACTGTCGCCCCACGATATGATGTAACGCTTCGGTACCAGGAACTCGCCTTCAAATGAAACACCTTTTACCTTCACCATTTCAGTAGTGTCGTTATCCGGTAGTTTCACGGTCCAACCATCCCTCCCGTAACGAAGTAAAATAGTATCACCATCAACAGAATAAAGTGGGGCAGACTGATAGCGTTCCACACCAAACTGATCCGAAACCCGTTTATATTCATTCCTCACGAAATTGGCGACCGTAGGGGCTTCCCTGTTCATATTCCGGTAATTGCTCAATACACCCCAATTGCCGCCTCCGGCCATTGCATTCTCAATCACCGCGATCTGTGTCCGAATTTTCTCCCACTGAAAATGGCGGATAGTATCTTTATAGGGATATTCATCGTTGAGCAGGTATTTGTCGTACCGGATATCTTTCTCTAACCGGATATCCTCTCCTGTCAGATCTCTCTTGATATCTTCCTGATGATCGACAAAAATTGTATCCGGGATAGAATGGGATAGTTGGTCTTCGTCGCCGGATTGACCGGAGTTGCAACTGCGAATAGTTAATAAAGTTAATCCAATTAAAGAGATAAAAAGTGATGATTTTCCTACTCGTCTCATAGAAGGTGTTGGAGATTATATTTGTAAACTATAACAATTTTTAAGTGTGGTTGTTCACTTGTGATGGTGGAAAAGAGGCGAAATCGGATTTGGAGTTGAAGTTGGATTTGGAGTTGAAGTTGAAATAAAAGGTCAATTGCTTTCTATATTTCTGGCTTCCGCATATTTTTTCAATAACTCCACCGAATAATCTACCGCTTCCTGTAGCCCTTCTTTGCCTGAATAGCCGTTAATCAACATCAGTAACTGGGTTGTGTCGGAAGTGATCTTAGTGCGTTCTTCATCGCTGGTGGGAGTGCCGATACCACCTACTTCATCCCGATAAACAGGCAAACCTTCTATATTGAGTAAGCCTCTTCCAATCGCTTCAAATTTCTCACCGGCTTCACCCATGCCCAGGATCAGGTCTCCCTGAATCTTGGTATTGTCAAATCCTCCTATGGAATAGCCAGTTTTGAGTGAAACCAGATTGATCAGGTCCACCAGTGTGTCGATGCGGTACAGTTCCTGTCCTTTCAATATCCTGCGGCACAGTGCTTCTGCAGAAGGACGGTAACGATTAGGATCCTTTCCTAGTTTTTTATATATCTGCCGTGTGGCATAAATGGCAGGCCGTTGGTTGATCTCCACCATTTTATGGGTAGAGGCGAAATGAGTGTAAAAAGCATCGATCTCCTCCCATAGCCCGGCATTATAAGGACTATTCCTCACCTCGCATGCGATAGCAGCTACATGAAATTCCGGACATACCGTCGCGATCTGATTACTAATAATGATATTCCTCATCTTTTCCTTTTATCCTTCTATCGTGCAAAGCACACTATTTATTCCAACCCCAAAGGTACAAAATATCAGACAGACCCGTATAAATTGTAACAACCGTCAACGATGAACAACAGAGTGGATTGAATGATATGATAATCTTGCCAAATCCGGACCGATCAAGCCGATCGGTCTGAGAATCGTTAACCATCAATTCGTTCGAAATAAAAAATAAATCAATACTATATAAAATAAGAGAGAATTAATTTGTTCAACTCCATTGCAATGCTTATATTTGCGTGACTTTTTGTTTGCATATGGCTGAAGGACATAATAAATTGCTTGTTGATCTGGAAGTACGAATAAAACAGGTGTTGTTTTTATGTGACTCTTTAAAAGAGGAAAACTCCCGGTTAAGGACTGAAATCAGATCGGGAGAGATCCAGTTGGATGAGACAGCAAAAGAACTAGAGCAGCTTAAAGCAAAATATGACAGTTTGAAGATGGCGAGAACTATCACTGCCGCTTCGGTAGATGTGGAAACAGCGAAGGCCAAATTGTCGAAAATGGTGCGAGAGGTTGATAAGTGCATAAATTTATTGAAATAATTTCCGAGAAATTTATGTGATGGGCGACGAAAAATTTTTATTGACATTAAAGATAGCCGGAAGGGAATATCCACTGAAAATCAAACAGTCGGAGGAGGAGGCTTTCCGTGATGCCGAAAAGAAGATTGAAAAGAGAATAAGCCAATATAGAATTAAGTATGGTGGGGTGAGTTCAAGCCTCACAATACAGGATATTGTGGTGATGACAGCCGTTCAGGCATTGGTCGAAAATTTTTCTCTTACAGATAAGAATAATACGAAACCCTTTGAGGATAAGATAGATTCGCTGATAAGCGAGTTGGATGACTATCTGAAAAAATAACAGATCCTATTGTTTCTAAATGGGATGAATGTACGCACCTTTTATATACATCGGCGTGATGTGTGTAATTGAGTGCGTTTTTTATTGAATAAGAAGTAGAACTAAATTTCTTGCCCGGAATAATGGACTTTTTTCGGGAAGGATTTAATAATCAATTTAATAACAGATAATATGGAAATAGTAATAGGTGTTATCGGATTACTGATCGGCGCAGTTATTGCCTGGTATGTGACCGGTAAGACGGCCAATTCCCGTGCTCAGAACATCTTGAGTGACGCGGAGAAAGATGCCGATGTAATAAAGAAAAAGATATTACTGGAAGCAAAGGAGGAGACGCTTCTGATGAAGACAGAGGCTGAGAAGCAGGTGAATGCCCGCACATCTAAGATTCAAGTTACTGAAAACAGGTTGAAACAACGTGAGATGACGATCAATCAGAAGCAGGAGGAACTGAATAAGAGAATGAGCGAGGTTGATGAAGTTAAACAGAGCTTGACAAACCAACAGGAATTCCTTGATAAAAAGGGAGTCGAGCTAGAGCGGCTTCACAGGCAATCGGTGGAAAAACTGGAAACTATTTCGGGACTCTCTGCGGAAGAAGCGAAAGAGAGACTGGTGGAGTCATTGAAGGAGGAGGCCAAGACCGGGGCACAGTCCTATATCAGTGAAATCATGGAAGAAGCCAAGATGACTGCCAACAAAGAGGCGAAACGTATTGTTATCCAAAGTATTCAACGGGTAGCAACCGAGACATCTATCGAAAATTCCATTACGGTATTTCATATTGACTCCGACGAGGTGAAAGGACGTATTATCGGCCGTGAGGGACGTAATATCCGAGCTCTGGAAGCGGCCACGGGAGTCGAAATTGTGGTAGATGACACGCCAGAGGCGATTGTTTTATCGGGATTTGATCCTGTCCGCCGTGAAATTGCCCGTCTGTCGTTACATCAGTTAGTGGCTGACGGACGTATCCATCCGGCTCGAATTGAAGAGGTGGTATCGAAAGTGAAGAAACAGATTGAAGATGAGATCGTCGAAACTGGTAAACGTACTGTGATTGATTTGGGTGTACATGGTTTACATCCCGAACTGGTACGTATGGTGGGTAAGATGAAGTATCGTTCTTCATATGGACAAAACCTGTTACAGCACTCCCGTGAAGTGGCCAATTTATGTGCCATTATGGCTTCGGAGTTAGGACTGAACCCTAAAAAGGCAAAACGCGCCGGGTTACTCCACGATATAGGGAAGGTGCCCGACGATGAACCCGAATTGCCGCACGCGGTATTAGGGATGAAATTGGCTGAGAAATTCAAGGAAAAACCGGATATCTGCAACGCGATTGGTGCCCACCACGATGAAGTAGAGATGACAAGCTTGTTGGCACCTATCGTACAGGTGTGTGATGCTATTTCGGGGGCTCGTCCGGGTGCGCGTCGCGAGATTGTGGAGGCTTATATTAAACGGTTGAATGATCTTGAGCAGTTGGCGCTCTCTTATCCGGGTGTGGTAAAGACATACGCCATACAAGCCGGTCGTGAGTTGAGGGTGATTGTCGGTGCCGATAAGATTGACGATCAGGATACCGAAAAACTGTCTTCCGAAATTGCACGCAAGATACAAACTGAAATGACCTATCCCGGTCAGGTGAAGATTACGGTCATCCGTGAGACTCGCGCGGTAAGTTACGCGAAATAACTATTCGGTGTCTGGATTTTCTTTCCAGGCACTACAAATAGAAAAGGGTGGATCACAAATATGAATGTGTTTCACCCTTTTCCGATCTATAGCTATTAATGAAGTTTATATCGAATAAGATTTTCAGATATTTGATCATCAACAATCTTATTCCTTAATCAGTAGAACGTTTAATATTTAACTCTTCTCTTTTTTAACTTTTGAGCTCTTCTCCACTAACATCTCCTCATTGGTCCCAATCACCCGTTTCAGTTCAGTCTGAAGGCGTTTGATCTCCATCTCCTGATTGTGGATGGTGATGAGGAGCGCATTCAGCTCTTCATTGTCTACCGTATCGGGATATTGTGCCTTCACACGACTGATGAAGTCACTTAGCACATTCATATAGTTATTGAAAGCGTCGTAGGGCGACATATATGGGCTGAACTGGCTTTGTCCGCTGCCAAAATGTTTGGTGGACATATAATGAAAATGATCGCTGGTTTGCAAGTAGAGCCAATCTTGTTTGAGCCGGCGGTCAGTACATAAGCGAACCCTTTCTCCCACTTCGTACAACGATTGTAGCGCACTCTTTTGGAGCTTGTTTCCTACCCATGCACTCAAGTCGCGCTCCTCATCCGTCCATGAGATAGTGTTGGGGACGTTAATGATACCGATAGACTTGTGATTGTCCAGTGCTTCTGCCGGAGTGGCGAATCCTATTCCATTCTCAAAGGCGAAGCGGGGCAGCGCTTTAAAGAATTCGAAGATACCGGTATATGATGGTTGAAGATTACCCAGCGTTTCATAATTCATGAATAGGTTGACTATCTCTTCTTCGGGTGGAGAAGCGGCTATCCATGAGATGAACTTCTCGGCTGTCAGTGGATATTCATTCCAGCTGTAGTTGGAGAAACGATAAGTGATGTCGTCACTGAAACGGCTGTTCTTAAGCAGCAATTTGAGATTGGGTTGTGTGGCCGCCTGGTAGACATAATTAGGGCTTTTCCATCCCAGGATGTGCTTGGCACCTTCAGTAATCATCTTAGAGTATCCCATATCGTATACCATTTCAGCGATCTCATCAGAGTAAATCAACTCCGTGTTACGGAGGACGGTCGGTTTTAGTCCGAAAAGCATCTCTATCCTTTCAGAATGTTGCTTCACCTGATTATGGAACTCTTCCGGATCGTAGAGGCTGGCCAATGAATGGGCGTAACTCTCCGTCAGAAATTCTACGTTACCCGTTTTTGCGAGTTCACGGAATCCATCTATTACCTCTGGAGCATATACTTCGAATTGCTCCAAAGCTACTCCTGTAATCGAGAATGCTACTTTGAACTTTCCCTTGTATTGATTGACCAGGTCGAGCAACATACGGTTGGCGGGGACGTATGACCGGCCGGCAATCTGTTGCAATATATCTTCGTTGGCATAGTCATCGAAGTAGTAGTGGTCCCTACCGATATTGAAAAAGCGATATCTTTTTAACCGGAACGGTTGATGGATCTGGAAATAAATGCAAATTGTCTTCATATTATTGCTTGTTTCTTGATTTTACATAAGACTATCATAGATCTGACGGACTTTTAATCCGGCATCTTCCCACTTTATATTGTCTACCTCTCTTTTTCCTTCTACTTTCAGATGCTCTGCCATTGCCGGATAGGTGCATATGGAGTAGATGGCATCTGCCATCGCGTCTACATCCCAATAATCGGTTTTGATGACATTATCCAAGATTTCAGAACATCCCGACTGGTAAGAGATGATGCTCGGCACGCCGCATTGCATAGCCTCGAGAGGCGATATTCCAAAGGGTTCCGATACGGAAGGCATCACATAGACATCGCTCGATTTCAACATTTCATATACCTGTTTACCACGAAGGAAACCTGTGAAATGAAATTTATGCGCGATGCCGCGGTCGGCCACCAGACGGATCATCTGATCCATCATGTCGCCGCTGCCTGCCATCACGAAACGAATATGATCGGTCTTTTTAATTACCTGTGTGGCGGCATCTACGAAGAACTCCGGTCCTTTTTGCATGGTGATACGTCCCAGGAATGTCACCACTTTCTCCGAGACGCTGGAGATACGTTCAATAGCCTCAATTTCCGGACTAAGTGGTTCCACGGCATTATGTACGGTGGTCACTTTCCAGTGGGGTTGATGATAATTCTCAATCACCGTACGCCGTGTCAGGTCACTCACACAAATGATATGGTCACAGTTGTCCATCCCGTTTTTTTCTACCTCGTATACCACCGGATTGGGTTTGCCCCTGCTGCGGTCGAATTCGGTGGCGTGTACATGAATCACCAATGGTTTACCGGTCACGGTTTTGGCATGGAGTCCCGCGGGGTAAGTGAGCCAATCGTGCGAGTGGATGATATCATAATCATAGGTGCGAGCGATTACGCCTGCCACAATTGAATAATTATTGATCTCTTCCAGAATATTATTTGGATATCTTCCTGAGAATTCTATACATCCCAAGTCGTTTGTATGCATATAGTTGAAATTGGCATAAATATTATCTCGTAACCGGTAGTATTCCTGGGGATCCATGAATTTTTCCAATCTCGGCTTCACCGTTTCCCATGGCAAGTCCCGCCAAACAATGGGAGTGTTATTGGCTCCTATGATTTTCATGAAACTCTGGTCCTCGTCGCCCCAAGGTTTGGGAATCACGAAAATGGTCTCCAGATCCTCTTGTTTTGCCATTCCCCTTGTCAGCCCGTAACTTGCTGTTCCAAGTCCTCCAAGGATATGTGGCGGAAATTCCCAGCCAAACATTAATGCTTTCATATTTATTTTTATTAGAGCAAAGAATAAAGAGTAAAGAACAAAGACTTTACTCACTATTTGTCCCGATTTATCGAGATTATTCTCATTAGCACATTATCCACATTATTCACATTATTCACATTATTCTCATTGACACTACCTGTCCCGACTTGTCGGGATTAGCTCATTGGCTCATTATTATATCTGTTTATGATTCGCTTGGCCCTCAGTAACTCTCCCACACTCATGGTAAAGGAATATCCTCCATGGGCGATGAACGGTGGATGTGAGTCATAAAACTCCGATATACTTCCAATACAATCGTTTTGCATTTGCCCTTCCATTTCCACCATGATCCTGTCTGCCAACGATAGTCCACTCATATTAAACAGATTCAGATAGGCTTCAATATAATGTCCGAACAACCAGGGAAAAGACATCCCATTGAAATAAGCGATTTTTTTTTCATCCTCTGTCCCGGCATAATGGGGACGGAATTTATCGCTTTTCGGCGTAAGTGACCGTATACCGCAAGGAGCAAACAGCTCTTTGGTGATAAAATCGATCACCGACTTTTTCTGGCTTCTTTCAAGGGGTGAGTAGGGGAGTGATACGGCAAAGAGCATATTGGGACGCACATCCGGATTTTTATAATTCCCGTCGACATAATCATAAAGGTATCCGGCAGGATTGAGAAATACTTCCTTGAAAGAATTGCCCGCTAAACGTGCGTACTCTTCAAAATCGGATGCCGTTTTATCTTTGCCTATTGTCCGGGATATCTCTTCTGCAAACTTCAGAGCATTGTACCATAAAGCGTTAAATTCTACCAGATAGCCCGACCTGGGTATGGCCGGTTTCCCGTCGATGGTAGCATTCATCCAGCTCACGGCAGCATCGCGGCCATAGGTCGAAACCAATTCAGTTTCTTTATCCAGTATTAAATTGGGGTGTTTTCCCGCAACAATATAATCGACGATTTCATAGAGGAAATCACTATACTTTTCCAAGAAAGCAGCTTTTTTCTCTTTCCAGAATTGTTGAAGCGCCCATATCACCCATAACAATACGTCGGGATCGTCGATCTGCTTCAGGTAACTTTTAGATGGCTTGTCCTCCATAAAATCTCTCAGGTGAGGGATAGCCGTATCCATCATCAATTCGAAATCCTGCGGTTTATCTACAGAAAGCGTGCAGCCGGGAAGAGCAATGAATTGGTCACGTGCGCGGACTTTGAACCAGGGGTATCCCGCTAGAAGATAATGCTCATCCTTTTGGGGAGTATAATAAAACTGATGACTTGAGTTCTTGAGACAGTTATAAAAATTGGAGCGCGGAGTTCGCTTATATATTTCAAAATCAAACTCTTCAGCCAGCATAGATGTGTCTACCATAATATCTCCGGTAGAGAAGATAATCTCTTCACCTTTGGCGATAGGCATTTCAAAATATCCCGGTACATAAAGATCTTCCTGAAATGTGTCGCCACTTTGCAGGTCTTGCAGATATTCGATATCCCGGTACCAGTCAGGGTGAAAGATAAATTCCGGTTTTTTATTGAACTGCATGAACAGTTCGGGATAACCGGAATACATACAGGTGCTGATACCGTTTTCCACTTCACGATAGGATTTGTCCACCTGGTCGTTTTCCCGTGTGAGTTGAGAGATTTTCCGGAAGGCCAGGAAGGGCTTAAAACGGATAGTGGTCGGAGAATGAGCATCTAGAAGTGTGTATCGGATCATTAACCGATTCTCCTTCGAGGAAAACATGATCTCCTTCGACAATATCACACCTCCTACACGATAGATGGTTTTAGGTACGCTGTCACTGTTGAACTCACGGATATATTTATGTCCTTTTGGATTGTAGTTGCCACCCGCATAGCGATGGATACCCAGGTTAAATTCTGCTCCGTGTTGTATGACCGTCTCATCGAATGAGGAGAGGATGAGATGATTCTCATCGTCAAGATAAGGTACGGGCATCACAAGCAACCCCTGGTATTTTGTTGTATTGCAGCCGGATATGGATGTATTCTGGTAAGCACCCCTTCGATTTGTTCTCAAAACATTTCGGTATAGAGAGTACTCCAGGTTAATCATCAGGTCTTTGTCAAATTTCAAGAAACTCATCGTTGTATAATTTAGGGTAATCTGTGCCACACAATTCTTGCGAAAGATAATAAAATGAAATTTAATCCACAAAGAAAAGTTTGTACATTTGCAAAAAAGAGGCTATATTTCGAGAAATGAATAGAGATACCCCATCATGGTATAAAATAGAAAAGAAGCGGGCGCAGCTTGCTGTGTTACCTGCTATTGTATTTGTAGTTCTGATTTGGCTGTCATTTGTTGTCGACTATGCCGGATTGTTCGAGTGGAATCTGTCGCGTTTGGGGATATTGCCGGGAGTTGTTGATGGTTTGATCGGGATTGTCTTTTCACCTTTTATACATGGCTCTTTTTCCCATTTACTCTCGAATACACTTCCGTTGCTGATCATGATTTGGTTCTTATTCTATTTCTACAGTAAAATTGCATTTGGAGCCTTTGTCTGTTTGTGGTTGTCGAGCGGTTTCTTTACATGGCTTATTGGACGTGGAGCTTATCATGTGGGTGCGAGCGGTCTTGTTTTCGCCCTGCTTTTCTTTCTCTTTTTTAGTGGAGTCTTTAGAAAATATATTCCTTTGGTCGCCGTTTCCATGATCGTTGCATTTATTTATGGGAGTACTATCTGGAGTATCTTTCCCATCACCGAAATGGTGGATGCTACCATTTCATGGGAAGGCCATCTCTCAGGCGCGGTAAGCGGACTTATCTTTGCCATTGTTTTTCGCAAGCAGGGGCCGCAAAAACCGGAGGTGGTATGGGAAGACGAGGATGATGGTCTCAATCCGTAGAGAACCACCACCCCATTATAGATTACTCAATTATTTTGCCTGTTTTTAGCTTCCACCGGAGACGACGATCATGGCCAATCCCGCGATAAAAAGAATAAACATAAGCGTCAATAACAGATTCACCATCTTTGATGATCCTTTGAACTCTTTCCATATAAACAGGCCCCAGAGTGCGGCAATCATCGGTGCGCCTTGTCCCAATGCGTAAGAAATGGCAGGCCCGGCTTTTCCAGCAGCGATATAGCTTAAAACAGTACCTACTCCCCAGATAATACCTCCCAAGACTCCTACCGAATGGGTGCTCAAATTGCCTTTAAAATAGTGGGAATAGCTCACCGGTTCCCCCACAAATGGTTTCTTCATGACAATGGTATTGAAAATGAAGTTACTTCCCAATATCCCTAATGAGAAAATAAAGAAAGCACCATAAGGAGTAAGCATGCCTACGGTGGGATTTTCAAAGTTATTCAAATCCATGGCTGCAGCCACAAATCTGTAGAAGAAAGACATCAGTATACCGGCACAGATGGCAATGATGATCCCTTTCTTTTTATTGTTGCTTGCTTCGGTACTTGTGCTTATTTTTCCTGACGCAAGTCCGTTCAGTATAATGGCGACAACAACCAGGGCTACCCCCAAGAACAGAATCACAGGATCGCCCTTGGGAGCCCCAAAGTAGTTGATGAATACACCCAATACCAATGCCAATCCTACTCCCACAGGGAAAGCCACCGACATCCCTGCCAGTGAAATAGAGGCGGACAATAATATGTTGGCCGCATTGAAAATAATGCCTCCGGCAAATGCACTCCAAAAATTATTGGCACTTACTTGCGTAATATCGGCAATGAAACTGCGCCCCTGGTCACCCATACTTCCCAACGTGAACCCGAAGATAAGAGAGAGCAACACAATGCCAATGACATAATCCCAATAGAACAATTCATACCGCCAAGTTTTTGCGGCCAGTTTTTGCGTATTACCCCACGATCCCCAGCAAAGCATGGTGACAAGGCACAGTAATACCGCGATCGGATAACTTTGTACGATAAACATATACTTTTAAATTAATGAGTTGTAGTGTTGTCTTTTTAAAAATTTATTTACTTCATTTTCTGTTGGAATGGAGGGTTGAGCCCCCATGCGTGTGACACAGATAGCCGCGGCCGCAGATGCAAATTCCAGCGTTTCTTGCCAACTATGCCCCTTGCTTCGTTCCGCGGCTAAAGCACCACAAAAGGTGTCGCCGGCAGCAGTTGTATCCACGGTTTCTACTGTGAAAGCCGGTATTCGCAAATTTAGTTGATCGTTCTTTAATATACAACCTTTTCTACCCAAGGTTAATACAACTGTTTTTACTCCCAGATTTAATAATTTGTCGACGATTTCCTCTTCGCCGATATGCTCTATCTCCTCTTCTGCAATTATCTC